>NZ_JBNDIK010000021.1:0-126265 GCF_050434365.1 Massilia sp. UYP32 | reverse complement strand
CCGGACTCAGCGCGCCTACCACCCCCTCTCGCGGCGGGGCGCCCGCGGGGGGGCGGGACGCCGGAATCCAACTCTGGTCTGGGCCGGGGGGGGGGGGGGGCGGGGCCCCCCCCCCCCCCCCCGCGTCTCTAGGAGTGACTCCCATGCTGAACAAACTGCGGATCGGCCAGAAACTGCTGCTGGCCCCGGGACTCGTGCTCGTCCTGCTGACCCTGCTTTCGGCGGCCGCCTACTATGGCATGGTGCGCCAGAATGCCTCGCTCGAACACATGGTGCAGGTGCGCGCCGCGCGCCTGCAGGCGGTGGCCGACGTCGCCGGCGAAGCGCGCTTCGCGCATGCCAACGCCTACCAGCTGCTGGCCTGGGTCAACGGCAGCTTCGCCCAGAACCGGCTGAGCGCCCTGACCGCCGACATCCAGCGCAGGCACGCCGCCATCGGCGACCAGCTGGGCAAGTTCGCGCAGGAGGCCGAACAGCACGAGCGCGCGCCGATCGAGGCCTCGCAAGCGGCGCTGGCGCGCTACCGCAAGGCGGTCGGCGAGACGATCGAGATGGCCTCGGTCGACCAGTCGATCGCCACCAACTCGATGCAGAAGGCCGAGCAGCAGTTCGTCGCGCTCGACGCCGAGCTGACGCGCCTGGCCCAGCTCGAGAAAAAGATGAGCGAGGATGCCCACGCCGCCGCCAAGGCCGAGTTCCGCAGCCTGGGCTTGAGCATGGCCGGCCTGGTGCTGCTCTCGATCGGGCTGTCGCTGGCGGTGACGATGCTGGTGCGGCGCTCGATGCTGGGCGGGATCAACGCGATCGCGCGCACGGTCGGTGAACTGGCCGAAGGCCGGCTCGACGCGCCGCCCTTGCATGCGAAAGGCCGCGACGAGATCGACGACACCGCACGGGCGCTGGACCACACCATCGCGCGCCTGAACGCCGCCCTGCACAGCGTGATGAACGCGGTGCGCTCGATCGACACCGCGTCGCAGGAAATCGCCAGCGGCAACCTCGACCTCTCGACCCGCACCGAGATGCAGGCCGGCTCGCTCGAGCAGACCGCCAGCACCATGGAGACCCTGACCACGGCGGTCAAGGACAATGCCAGCAATGCGCGCCAGGCCTCGGAGCTGGCGGCGCAAGCGTCGCAACTGGCGTCGCGCGGCGGCCAGGCGGTGCAGCAGGCGGTGACGACGATGGAATCGATCCAGGCCAGCTCGCGCAAGATCGTCGAGATCATCGGCGTCATCGACGGCATCTCGTTCCAGACCAATATCCTGGCCCTGAACGCGGCGGTGGAAGCGGCGCGCGCCGGCGAACAGGGACGCGGCTTCGCGGTGGTGGCCTCCGAGGTGCGCACCCTGGCCCAGCGCTCGGCGGCGGCGGCCAAGGAGATCAAGGGCCTGATCGCCGATTCGGTGAACATCATCGAGCGCGGCAACGCCTCGGTCAGCGAAGCCGGCGCCAGCATGGGCGACATCGTGTCCTCGGTGCGCCAGGTGAACGACATCATCGGCCGCATCAGCATCGCCAGCACCGAGCAGGCCGACGGCATCGCCGAGGTCAATCGCGCGGTCGGGCAGATGGACGGCATGACCCAGCAGAACGCGGCCCTGGTCGAACAGGCCGCGGCGGCGGCCGAAAGCCTGCACGAGCAGACCGTGAACCTGGCGAAGGCGGTGGCGATCTTCCGCGTCGCGCCCGGCCTGGACGCCGATGCGGCGGGCGTCGAAACGCAAGAGGAGACGAGCGCGGAAGAAGCGCCGGAATCCGGCTTCCAGGGCGTGGGCGAACGGCGCGCATCGGGCAGCGCGATGCGCGGCGGCCCGGTGCGCGCCCTGCCCGCGGCGCCCGCGCGGCGGCGCGCCTGAAGTATGGTTCGGCTAGCGGAACGGCCGGCTGACGAAACGCGAGCCGGCCAGCCCGAACCGCCACGGCACGTCGACCGCCTTCGAAATGCCGATGCGCGGTCCGGCCACGAGCGCCAATCCCGGCTCGGCCGGCAGCAGTTCGAATGGTCGTTCCGACAACGCCATGCCGTTGTGCGCACGGGTCACGCCCAGCGCCTGGCACAGCTTGCCCGGCCCGGAACACAGCAGGCGCTCGTCCAGCGCGTCGCGCCGCGCGCGCATGAGGTCCAGGCCCGCCACCGGCTCCAGCGCCCGGATCAGGACCCCGGCGCCGTGCCCGGCCTCCTGGCACACGAAATTCAGGCACCAGTGGATGCCGTACGACCGGTAGACATAGGCATGCGCGGGCGGCCCGAACATCGACGCATTGCGCTCGGTCGGCCCGGAATACGCGTGCGAGGCCGGGTCTTCATGGTCATAGGCTTCGGTCTCGACAATCCGGCCGCCGACGCCGTCGACCAGCACCGTGACGCCGATCAGCTGCTGCGCGACGACGTCCGCCGGCTTCGAGAAATCGATCCCTGCAATTGTAGAAATAGCCATGCGCCGATTCTAGCGCGGGACAGCATGACCCGCCGTTTTGGTGAAATTGACACAAGAATAGAGTGATAATGGCATTGCCTTGCTGCAATAACGAAATGACTCGGGTATAGTGGCAGCGTCCTCCGCATTTCCGCGAAGCCTATTCGCGCCTCCATCTCCATGAACACCGTCGTCGAGCCCATTCCGCAGATCGACCAGGTCGATGCCCTGATCAAATCGATCCGCATCCCGCCTCGGCCCAGCCTGCTCGCCGACCTGCAACGCGAACTGGCGGCGGAAGATCCGTCGCTGGACGCCATCGGCAAGATCGTGGCGAGCGACGTCGGCATGTCCGGCGCCCTCCTGAAACTTGCCAATTCGGCCATCTATGGCGGCCGGCGCAAGGCCAAGTCGATCGAACAGGCCATCCTGTTCCTCGGCATTAACCAGGTCGCGGCCATGATGACCGGCCTGCTCGCGCGCCAGGCGATTCCCGCCAACAGCGCGGCCCTGGCCAGCTTCTGGGACATCTCCACCCGCCGCGCGCAGGCGATGGTGTTCCTGTCGCGCCGCCTGCGCATGGGCGAAGCGGACGTGGCCCACACCTTCGGCCTGTTCTGCGACACCGGCGTGCCGCTGCTGATGGAGCGTTTCAAGGATTACAACGTCACCTATGGCGCGGCCTCGCTCGAAGCGGTCCGTCCGTTCACCGCGCTCGAAGTCGAGCGCCACGACACCAGCCACGCCGCCGTCGGCTGCCTGCTGGCGCGTAACTGGGGGCTGTCGGACCACGTGTCGTGGGCCATCCTGCACCACCATGACTACGCCGTGATCGAAGACGCGTCGACGGCATCGCCGGTGCGCTCGCTGGTCGCGCTGTCGCTGCTGGCCGAGAACGCGATCTGCCGCTACCAGGGCCACGCCGAATCGACCGAGTGGAACAAGGGCGGCGCCGCGGCCTGCGCCTATCTGGGATTGTCGAGCGAAGAAACCGCCGAGATCCTGGACGAATTGCTGGAAGCCTTCCACGAGGATTGAAGGCTTTTGACTTCTGCCTGACGCGAGCGGATACTGGGATGTAAATACCCGCGCGTACAGGGAGGAGACATGAAGCGCCTCGTGACCGGACTGCTGTCGCTGTCCCTGCTGCTGGGCGGCTGCGCCAGCACCGCTCCCACCTCCCCGCCATCATCCGCGCTGTTCGCCGACGAGCGTTTCGCGCCGCCGTCCGAACCGGTCGGCGCGCAGGGCCTGTTCACGCTCAGCCCCGCGATGCGCGATTACCTGCACAGCGCCGCCTTCACCCAGCGCCTGCGCAGCAAGGGCATGCGCCATGGCCTGCTGGACGCGCTGTACAGCAAGACCGACCTGAAACTCGAATACGAATCGCGCATCACGCGCACCGCCAGCGAAACCTATGAGGCGCGCATGGGCAACTGCCTGTCGCTGGTCATCATGACGGCCGCCTTCGCGAAGGAACTCGGCATGCCGGTGCGCTTCCAGAGCGTGGAGGTCGCGGACAGCTGGAGCCGCACCGCCGGCATCTACCTGTCGAGCGCCCACATCAACATCGGCCTGGGGCAGCATGCGTCCGAGGTCCTGCGCGGTTACGATCCCGAGCGGGTGCTGGTGGTCGACTTCATCCCGCGCGAGGAAGCGGCGAGCCTGCGCACCCGCGAGCTGGAAGAAGAAGACGTCGTCGCCCTCTACCTGAACAACCGCGCCGCCGAGGCGCTGATACAGGACCGTATCATTGACGCCTACTGGTGGGCGCGCGCGGCGGTGGCGGCGCGTCCCGGCACGGCGACCACGCTCAATACGCTGGCCGTGATCTACCACCGCCACGGCGAGCTGGCGCTGGCCGAGCGCGCCTATCAGGCCGCGCTGGCGCGCGAGCCCGAGAACCTGGCGGTGCTGCGCAACCTGGAGCCGCTGCTGGTGACGCTGGGCCGGCCGCTGGAAGCGCAGGCGCTGGCCAAACGCATCGCCGCGATCGAGCCGACGCCGCCGTACCACTATTTCGACAAGGGCATGGCGGCGCTCAAGGCGGGCGACTTCGACGCGGCCGTGGCGCTCTTCGCGCGCGAGGTGAAACGCTCGCCCTACAACGACGAGTTCAGGTTCTGGCTGGGAATCGCGCACCTCAAGCTCGGGCATCTGGGCGACGCGCGCGAGCATATCGCGCTGGCGGTCGATCACAGCACGCGGGGGGATATGCGCGAGGTGTATTCGGCCAAGCTGGCGCATTTAAGAAGGGTGGCGACGACGGGGACGCGGCTGCGCTGACCGCGCCGCCCGCCATGCCGGCGTCATCAGAACAGCGGCGACTGCGATACCGTCGGGCCGCGCTGCTCGTCGCCCCGTAGTCGCGACCAGACATCCAGCTTCTGCTCGAACGACATCGCCATATGCGCCGGCGAACTCGATGGCAACACGACGGTGCGATAGCCAGCCGCTGCGAATTGCGGCGCGAACTTGCCCGAGGCCTGGCCGTTGAAACCGACCGTGACAAGCCGCGGACACAGTTCCCGCAGTCGGTCGAAGTCATTGGCGGCGGGTTTGCGGATCGCCGAATCCAGGCTGCCGACCCGCTCGCATTCGCCCAGCACGTCCCACAGCCCGACGCCATGCGCCAGCAGGCGCGGCAGGCGCTCGGCGTAAGGCAGGGCCGCCAGGTCCTCGCCCACGACGCTGGAGATCAGGCGCCAGAACTGGTTGCGCGGATGGGCGTAGTACTGGCCCGCAGCCAGCGAGGCGGCGCCGGGAAAGCTGCCCAGGACGAGAATGCGTACGTTCGCGTCGAGAACCGGCGCCAGACCGATGAGAGTGGGAACAGTTGCATTCTGCATGGATGCATTGTAGCGGCCGGCCCGAATAACGCCTTGAAACTCTGTAGCGAAGGTGCTACCTTAGTAGCACCGCCCAGGATGACGCATACCATGTCGACAACATCACTCAAGCTTCCCGATGAGCTCAAGCAACGCGCAGTCAACGCTGCGCAGGAACTAGGCATCAGTCCCCACGCATTCATGGTGGACGCGATCCGCCAGGCCGCCCACGCTGTCGAGCAACGTGCGGCCTTCGTTACGCAGGCGCGTGAAGCAAGGACGGAAATGCTGGCACAAGGAGATGGGCATGCGGCCGAGGACGTTCGGGCGTATCTGCGCCGGCGGCTCGAAGACGGCCAGGTTGACAGGCCGCCCAAAAAACCATGGCGAGAATAAGCTATTCCCGTCGTGCGCTGGCCGATCTTGAACGTATCAGCGACTTTCTCGCGCCGGAAGGCGCGGGTGCGCAGCTTGAAGCACTCGATTTGATTGACGAAGCGGTGGCGGTGCTCGTCCGGCACCCACTCATCGGTCGTCTGGCAGAGCATGATTTACGTGAACTCATCATCTCGCAGGCGAAGACCGGATACATCGCCCTCTACAGCTATGAAGCGGAACAGGATGCCATCCTGATTCTCGCCATCCGACACCAGAGAGAAGTTGGCTTCTACGGCTAGCGCTCGATCGCATCCACCGCGCTAAATCCGGCTGCCGTGGATGGCAGCCGGCTACAACAAGCGGTTTTACTTGATCCACACCGCGTAATTATTCCCCGACGTCTGCAACGTCCACCCACTGCCCGCCGGACTCCAGCTGTTCGGCCCGATCTTCATCGCCAGCTGGCGCGTATTGCCGCTGATGATCGCCGCATACAGCCCCTGGGTCGCCTGCTGGATCGCCACCGGCGACGTCGAATGCACGCCTGCCGTACGGCGTGCCGCCATCAGCGCCGCAATCGGCGTCTTGAGGTTCCAGTTATAGATGTGCGGGTAGTACACGGTCGGGATGCCCGGATGGCTCAGCACATAGGCATACCCTTCCATCACCGAGCCGCACGGCACCGACCAGTGATTCTGGCCGTTGCCGCAGCTTTCGGACGGACCGGTGTCGTGGTTGTCGACGAAGGTCACCGCCATCGCCGGCCACCAGCCCAGCGCGCCCTGCGGCTTGCCGGACGCATCGCGCAGGCGCCAGTAATTGCCGTTGGCCAGCGCATCGTTGAGCAAGCCCTTGGTGGTGAAATCGAAGGCGCCGCAGCTACTCCCGGTGCCGTCGATCCAGTTCATGATCTGCTGGCGGTGGGCATCGATATTGTTCAGGTTCAGGTCGGTCCACAACTCGCCCACGCAGAACTCGGCGCCGAAGGCGTTCGCATACTGCCCGGCATAGCTCGGGCTGAAGCCCTTCACGTAATCGAAGCGAATGCCGCTGAAGCCGACCGGCTTGAGAGTGTGGTTGAGCCAGCCGATGATGCCGTTCTGGACTTCGCCCACGTTGCGATGGTCGATGTCGCGGGCGGCACTGAAGCCGTCGCCGGTGTCCGGGTTACCAAGCCCGCAATTGCACTCATCGTTATTGACGATGGCGTGCGTGGTCCAGTTCGGGTTGGTGAGATCCGACCACCCGGTGCTGCCCACGCGGTGGTTGACCACGATGTCGGCCACCGCCTTGATGCCATTATTGGTGAAGGCCCGCACCACATTGGTCAGCTCGGCCGAGCTGCCGTAGCGCGAACTGAGCACATTGAGCTGGCGCGGCAGGTAACCCTCGGCCGCCGCCGAGTCGGAAGGCGGTGGGAACCAGACGTGGGAGAACCCCATCGTTTTCAGGTCGGCCACGTTGGCGTGCAGCGTGTTATACCAGTTGGGGCTGCTGTAATTGGCGGAGTGCCAGTGAAAGCCCTGCAGCAGGACGGCCTGACTGTTGCCGGACTGGGCCGGCGGGGTCGCGGCGCCGGCGCCGGCGCACATGCCCATGACGCCTGCCGCGAGCATGGCGGTGATGCTCTTCTTCATGCTTTGTCTCCTTTTGTTTTGTGCGGTTCGAATGGATTTCTTCAACATCGCTTGGCGCCGACGCGCTTCTGCAAGACATACTGAGTAGGTTAATTACTTATTTCTTGAAATCATCTACGCAGTTGGCGAACTCGGCAGGGAAAGTCTCGTCCCGCCTCCTCAATGTGTCAATTGAATCCGGGTGAAATGTGTAGTTTTGCTACACCAAGCAAAAAAAGCGGCGGTACGCTCGCACGCACCGCCGCAAAGGGCAAACAATCTGCCAAGAGGTAAGGAATCAGATCAACGCTGGGCCAGCGTCGTGCTTTCCGCCTGCGGCGCATCCCAGCCGCCGCCCAGCGACCGGATCAGCGCCACGGTGGCCAGCGCACGGTCACCGCGTAGCTGCACCGCGCTGCGTTCCACTGCCGCCAGGTTGCGCTGCGCGTCGAGCAGTTCCAGGTAGCTCGACCGGCCCGCGTCATACAGCTTCTGCGCCAGGTCGGCCGAACGGCGCGCCGAGACCACGGCGGCGTCGATCTGGGCCGACTGGCCGGCCAGGATGCGCAGGCCGGCCAGGCTGTCCTCGACTTCGGCGAACGCCACCAGCACGCTCTGGCGGTAGGCGCCGACCGATTCCTCGAGCGCGGCTTCGCTGCGCACCACGTTGTTGCGGTTGCGGCCACCGTCGATCAGCGGCATGGAGGCCAGCGCGCCGACCACCCATGAACGGCTGCTCCATTTGAAGACCTCGGAGAACACGCTGCCCACGCCGCCGCCGTCGGCGCTGATGGTCAGCGCCGGGAACATGGCGCCGCGCGCCACGCCGATGCGGGCGTTGGCCGCTTCCATCGCGCGCTGGGCGGCGACGATGTCGGGCCGGCGCTCCAGCAGCGACGACGGCAGGCCGGCAGGAATCGCCGGCATCAGGCTCGCATCGAGCAGCGGGCTCGGGCCGGCCACGTAGTCGGCCGCCGGTTTGCCCAGCAAGACGGCAAGCGCGTGCTCGGTGGTGGCGCGCTGGCGCTGCACGCCGATCGCCTCGGCGCGCGCCGTGGCCAGCTCGGTGCGGGCGCGCGACAGGTCGAATTCGCCGATGTCGCCCAGGTCGAAGCGGCGCTGGGTCACCTTCACGCTCTCTTCGCGCAGGCGCACGGTCTGGTCCACCGTCACGAGTTCGGCGTCCAGCGCGCGCAGCCTGAAATAGGTCTGGGCCACGTCGGCCTGCAGCGCCAGCAGCACCGAGCGGAAGTTCGCCTCGGAGGTTGCCGCGTCGCCGCGCGCCGCCGACACGCTGGCCGCCACGCGGCCGAACAGGTCGACCTCGTAGCTGGCCGACAGGCGCGCCGTGTAGCTGGTGTGGGCCTCGGTATCGCTGCCCTGCACCTGGCCCGACTCCAGCGGCGACAGGCGCGCGCGCTGGGCGCCGATGCCGATGCCCACTTGCGGAATGCGGTCGGCTTCGGCGATGCCGGCGATGGCCCGCGCCTGCTTGACGCGGCTGGCCGCGACCGACAGGTTGGCGTTGTTGGCGGCGGCTTCCTCGATCAGCGCGGTGAGCGCCGGGTCGTTGAAGGCCAGCCACCACTGGCCACGCGACTGGGCTTCGGCCGGCTGCGCCGGCTTCCAGCGCGCGCCGTCGATGCCCGCCACTTCCACGTCGGCCGCCTTGGGGGCCTGCGATTCGCGGAAGGCGGCCGGGGTCGCCACTTGCGGCTGCACGAAATCGGGCGTGGCGCAGGCGGTCAGCAACAAGGCTGCCAGCAACGGGGCTACGCCGCGTCGAATGAATGGATTATTCATCTCAATGTACTCCTTCCGCGTTGTGCGCCACGGCGGGCGCCTTCGCAGGTTTTTCAAAGCGCTTGGCCAGCATGCGCAGCAGCACGTAGAACAGCGGCGTCAGGAACAGGCCGAAGAAGGTCACGCCCAGCATGCCCCAGAACACGGCGATGCCGATCGCGTGGCGCATCTCGGCGCCGGCGCCGCTCGAGAACACCAGCGGCACCACGCCGGCGATGAAGGCGATCGACGTCATCAGGATCGGACGCAGACGCAGGCGGCTTGCCTCCAGGGCGGCGTCGATCACGCTGCGGCCGTGGTCTTCGAGTTCGCGCGCGAATTCCACGATCAGGATCGCGTTCTTCGAGGCCAGCCCCACCAGCACGAACAGGGCGATCTGGGTGAAGACATTGTTGTCGCCACCCGACAGCTTCACGCCGGCCAGCGCGCACAGGATGGACATCGGCACGATCAGGATCACCGACAGCGGCAGGGTCCAGCTTTCGTACTGGGCGGCCAGCACCAGAAACACCAGCAGCACGCACAGCGGGAACACATAGATCATGGTGTTACCCGACAGGATGTCCTGGTAGGTCAGCTCGGTCCATTCGTACGACACGCCCTTCGGCAGCGTCTCTTTCGCGATCTGTTCCATGATGGCTTGCGCCTGGCCCGACGACACGCCGGGCGCCGCGCCGCCATTCATCTCGGCCGACACGTAGCCGTTGTAACGCGTCACGCGGTCCGGACCATAGGTGTCCTTCACGCGCATCACCGACGACAGCGGAATCATCTCGCTGCTGTTGCTGCGCACCTTCAGCTGCTCGATCTGCTCGCGGTGCGAACGGAACTCGGCGTCGGCCTGCACGCGCACCTGGTAGGTACGGCCGAACTGGTTGAAGTCGTTGACGTACACCGAACCCAGGTTGACCTGCAAGGTCTGGTTGATCTCGGACAGCGGCACGCCCAGCTGCTTGGCTTTCACGCGGTCGATGTCGGCGAACAGCTGCGGCACGTTGATCTGGAAGCCCGAGAACACGCCGGCCAGCTCCGGGGTCTGCCAGGCGCGTGCCTGCAGCGCCTGCACCGCGTTGTTCAACTCGTCATAGCCGACGTTGCCGCGGTCTTCGATCATCATCTTGAAGCCGCCGGTGGTGCCCAGGCCGTTCACCGGCGGTGGCGACAGCACCAGCACGAAGGCGTCTTCGACGGCGCCCATGCGCTTGTTGATCTCGGCCGCGATGGCGTCCGCGCTCATGTCCTTGCCCTTGCGATCCTTGAACGGCTTCAGGCTGGTGAACACGATGCCGGCGTTCGGCGCATTGGTAAAGCCGTTGATCGACAGGCCCGGGAAGGCGATCGACGATTCCACGCCCGGGATCTCCTTGGCGATCGCCGACATCTGGCGGATCACGGCTTCGGTGCGGTCGAGCGACGCGGCGTCCGGCAACTGGGCGAAGCCGATCAGGTAGGCTTTATCCTGCTGCGGAACGAAGCCCGGCGGCACTGCCTTGAACATGAACACTGCGGCCACGGCCAGCGCCAGGTAGACGCCGATGGCGGCGGTCTTGCGGCGCAGGACGCCCTTCACGCCGCCTTCGTACTTCTCGGACGAACGGGCGAAGAAGCGGTTGAACACGGCAAAGAAACGCCCCAGGACTGCGTCGATCATGCGCGTCAGGCGGTCCTTCGGCGCGTGATGCGGCTGCAGGATCGAGGCCGACAGCGCCGGCGCCAGGGTCAGCGACACGAAGGCCGAAATCACGGTCGAAATCGCGATGGTCAGGGCGAACTGGCGGTAGAACTGGCCGGTCAGGCCCGCGACGAAGGCGATCGGCACGAACACGGCGCACAGCACCAGCGCGATCGCGATGATCGGGCCGCTCACTTCCTTCATCGCCTGGATGGTCGCGTCATGCGGCGTCAAGCCGTTGGCGATATTGCGCTCGACGTTTTCCACCACCACGATCGCGTCGTCGACCACGATGCCGATCGCCAGCACCAGGCCGAACAGCGACAAGGTGTTGATCGAGAAACCGAAGGCCAGCATCACGGCGAAGGTGCCGACCACCGAGACCGGCACCGCCAGCAGCGGGATGATCGAAGCGCGCCAGGTTTGCAGGAAGATGATGACGACCAGCGCCACCAGCACCACGGCTTCGAGCAGGGTCTTGATCACCGAATCGATCGACTCGCGCACGAACTGGGTCGGGTCATACACGATCGAATACTCGACGCCCTGCGGGAAGTCCTTCGCCAGCGCATCCATCGTGGCGCGCACGTTGCTTGATAATTGCAGGTCGTTGGCGCCCGGGGCGGCGAAGATCGGAATCGCCACCGCCGACTTGTTGTTCAGCAGCGAGCGCAGCGCATACGAGCTGGAACCGAGTTCCAGGCGCGCCACGTCCTTGAGCAGGGTCGTGCCGCCGTCGGCATTGGTCTTGAGGACGATGTCGCCGAATTCCTCGACGGACTGCAGGCGGCCCACCGTGTTGACGGTCAGCTGGAAGTCGGCGTCCTTGGCCGGCCCCTGGCCGATCACGCCGGCCGCGACCTGCACATTCTGCTCGCGGATCGCCGCGACCACGTCGCCCGCGGTCAGGTTACGCTCGGCCACCTTCTGCGGATCGAGCCAGACCCGCATCGCGTATTCGCCGGAACCGAACAGCTGCACCTCGCCCATGCCCTCGATGCGGGCCAGCTGGTCCTTGACGTTCAGCACCGCGTAGTTGCGCAGGTACAGGTCATCATATTGACCGTTGGGCGAATTCAGGTGCACCACCATGGTGATGTTGGGCGACGATTTCACCGTGGTCACGCCGATCTGGCGCACCTCTTCCGGCAGGCGCGGCAAGGCGCGCTGGACCCGGTTCTGCACCGCGGTCTCGGCCTGTTCGACGTTGGTGCCGATCTTGAAGGTGACGGTCAGCATCAGCGCGCCATCCGACGTGTTTTGCGAGGACATGTACAGCATGTCCTCGACGCCGTTGATCTGTTCTTCCAGTGGCGTGGCCACGGTTTCGGCGATCACCTTCGGGTTCGCGCCCGGATACTGGGCGCGCACCACCACCGACGGCGGCACGACTTCCGGGTATTCCGAGATCGGCAGCTGGAAGATCGAAATCAGGCCGCCGACGAAGATGATCACCGACAGCACCGCCGCGAAGATCGGCTTGTCGACAAAGAATCTGGAAAAGTTCATGTTCGATTACTCCTTGACGTCGGCCAGCGCCACTTTGGCGTCCTTGGCTGCCGGGGCTGCGGCCGCAGGGGCCACCATCGGCACGGTTTGCGCGGCGATCGGCGCGCCGGGACGCACGCGCTGCAGGCCGTTGACGACGATTTTTTCGCCCGGCTTCAAGCCGTCGCGCACCACGCGCAGGCCATCGTCGAGCGGTCCGAGCTTGACGGCGCGGTACTCGGCCTTGCCGTCCTTGTCGACCACGTACACGAACTTGCGGTCCTGGTCGGTGTTGATGGCGCGGTCCTGGATCAGGATCTGCTGGCTCGGCGCGCCGCCGGCGATCTGCACGCGGGCGAACAGGCCGGGCGCCAGCTGGCGGTCGGCATTGGCCAGGGTGGCGCGCATGCGCACGCTGCCGCTGCGGCTGTCGAGCTGGTTGTCGACGAATTCCAGCTTGCCGCTGTGCGGGAAGCCTTCTTCGCCGGCCAGGCCGACCTTCACGTCGACCGGCTGGCCGGCATGGGTGCGGCGGCTCACGCGCAGATAAGTGCTTTCGTCGCCGTCGAAGCTGGCATAGATGCGGTCCAGCGACACCACCGAGGTCAGCACGGCGCTGGCATCGACCAGGTTGCCGAGGGTGATTTCGGCTTTCGAGACGCGGCCGTCGATCGGCGCGGTGACGCGGGTATAGGCCAGGTTCAGGCGCGCGGCTTCGTACTCGGCGGCGGCGGCGCGGGCGCTGGCGTCGAGCTCCTTCTGGCCGGCGTCGCGTTCGTCGAATTCGCGTGGGCGATGGCTTTGTCAAGCAGCAGGCGCTCGGCGCGCTGCAGTTCCAGGCGCGCCAGGTCGGCCCTGGCGCGGGCGGCGGCCGCGGCGGCCTGGGTGCGGTCGGCCTCGGCCTGGTAAGGACGCGGGTCGATCACGAAGAGGACGTCGCCTTTCTTGACTTCGGCGCCGGGCTTGAAGTTGACGGCGGTGATGTAGCCCGAGACGCGCGAACGGATCTCGACCACGTCGATCGCTTCCAGGCGGCCCGAGAATTCCTGGGTCTCGAGGACGGGCTTTTGCACGACCACGGCGGCGGACACCGGCGGCGCGGGCGGCGCTGCCGGTGCATCGTTGCTGTTGGCGTCGGCGCAGCCGGTCAGGCCGGCGCCGACGAGTCCACTGAGCGCCAGTGCGGCCACGATCACGCGCAGGTTGCCCGGTAGTTTGCCCTGTTTTGGCTGGTTATTCATGATTAACCTTTCTTATTAACGACGATTGAAAAGACAATAAAACCCCGTCCGGCGTCGTCGACCTGTCGAGTCGAGCGAAACGCTGGCGAAAAACATCCCCTTCCGCGCCGTGGCGCGGAAAAAATCAGGAAATAAGTGAAACGCGGCCGGTCAGTTCATGCCGGCGGCGCCGGGCCTAGCCCCGGGGACAGTCGCGCGCTGCGTGCAACTGCCGGCCCTGTGCCTGCTCGTTGTGATTCATGGCGACCCTCCATTTTCGATTGACTCTTACTTACCCATCAAGACTGCATGAGACGCAGTTACAATGGGTCCCCCACCGGTGCGCCAGGCACGGTGTCTTGCGATACGCTTGCTGTATCCGGCGTGGCCGGGATCAGGTGGTTGATGCTGAGGTGTCAGGCGCCTCCACGCCCTTCCAGCCGCGCGAGGAAGCTGGAAATCTCGAGCATCGCCTGCACCTTGCAGGCGCATTCGTTGCGCCCGTTCGGATCCTGCAGGTCGGGTGCGGCCATGCGGCGCACGGTGGTGCAAATGCCGGCGTTGATCAGTTTGGCGCCGTATTGTTCAGCCTCGTCGCGTAATGGATCGTCTTCGGCCGACAGGATCAGCGCCGGCGCGAGGTTCTTGAGACGGCTCGAGTGCAGCGGCGCCGCATACGGATGCGAGCGGTCTGCCGCATGCGGCAGGTAGCCGCGGTAGGCGGCCGCGCATACGGTGGCCGCCTTCTCGCGATCGGCGCAATAGGTCATCTGGCGCATCGAACCGGTGGAGAGCGCCGGGTCGAGCATCGGCATGACCAGGATCTGGCCGGCCAGGGCCGGGCCGCCGCGGTCGCGCGACATCAGCGCGCATACCGCCGCCAGGTTGGCGCCGGCTTCGATGCCGGCCGTCACCAGGAGCTTGCCGCTCCAGCCCAGCTTGGTCTTGTTCTTCTTGGCCCACTGCAGCACCGCATGGGCGTCCTCGACCGCGGCCGGGAACGGACTCACGGTCGCCAGCGTATAGGTCGAAGCCAGCACCAGCGGCAGGTGGTCGCATTCGGCGAGGCTGCGCAGGAAGTCGTCGCACTCGTCCAGGTCGCCGCTGTCGAAGCCGCCGCCGTGGAAGTACACCACCAGCAGGTCGCGCTTGGCGACCGGGCCGGCGGCATACAGCCGCGCGGCCAGGGGACCGGTGGCGCCGCCTACCTCGAGGTCGCGTACCTTGAGGCTGCGGTCGACGGCGTCCAGCACGGCGCTCATCGGGCGGCTCCCTGTTTCTGGAGCTGGACGATGCGCTCGTCGACGTCGGCGCAATCGCCGGCGCAGCTCATCTGCATTTCCAGGGACAG
This sequence comes from Massilia sp. UYP32, assembly GCF_050434365.1. Lineage (NCBI taxonomy): Bacteria > Pseudomonadati > Pseudomonadota > Betaproteobacteria > Burkholderiales > Oxalobacteraceae > Massilia > Massilia sp. UYP32. The sequence goes on along the minus strand of NZ_JBNDIK010000021.1, from coordinate 111,489 downwards.
CGCATGGAAACCACGCGCCTCGGCGCCGGCGGCGCGCGAGTAGGCATCGGTGCAGAGCAGTGCCGCCAGTGCGACGCCGCTCAGGGCGACTGCTACCGTGGTAAAGATTCCGTTCTGAATGTTCCGATGGCTCATGGCCGGCTCCGTCTTCCTGGTCAATACATTGTTGCGATGCACACATAATAGTCTTCATCTACAATCAGATAAAGATGGCAATACCGAATTGATTGTTCGGATTGCTGAACAATCGCACTGTTTTAATCCGAAGAAGACGATATGAACAAACTCCAGGCCATGGAAGTATTCGTGCAAGTGGTCGACGCCGGCAGCTTCACGCGTGCCGCCGAGACCCTGCAATTGCCCAAGGCAACGGTGTCGACCCTGGTACAGGCGCTGGAAACCTCGCTCGCCTCCAAGCTCTTGCACCGCACCACGCGCCATGTGTCGGTGACCTCGGACGGCGCCGCCTATTACGAGCGCTGCGTGCGCATCCTGTCCGACGTGCGCGACGCCGAGGAATCGCTGTCGCGCCACCGCTTCAGCCCCAGCGGACGGCTGCGGGTGGATGCGCCGACCGGCCTGTCGGCCGAGATCCTGATTCCCGCCCTGCCCGACTTCTTCGAGCGCTATCCGGACATCACGCTCGAACTCGGCACCACCGACCGCCCGGTCGACCTGGTCGAGGAAGGCGTCGATTGCGCCGTGCGCGGCGGGGAATTGCTCGATACCAATCTCATTGCACGTCGGGTCGGGGTGATCAACTTCGTCACCTGCGCCTCCCCCGCCTATGTGGAACGCTACGGCATGCCGATGCACCCGCGCGACCTGGAGCGGCACCGCTGCGTGAATTATTTCTCGGCGAGGAATGGCAAGATCTCCAGCTGGGACTACACCCGCGACGGCGAGCGCATCGACATGACCTTGCCCGGCGTGATCGCCCTGAACGATTCGAGCGCTTATATCCAGGCCGGCCTGTCGGGGCTGGGCGTGATCAATATGACGGATTACCTGCTCAACGAGCACCTGGCCACCGGCAAGATGGTGCGCCTGCTGCCCGAATGGCGCTGCGACCCGCTGCCGGTGCACGTCGTCTATCCGCACAACCGCCACCTGTCGGCCAAGGTGCGGGTATTCGTCGAATGGATCTCGGAACTGTTCGCAAACCATCCGAACCTGCGCCTGCAGCCGGCCGACACCGCGGCGCCCGTGCCGGCGCTGCCGTCGAGTGCGCGGCAGGCCGGACAAGGAGACTGATGCGGGCGTAGAATCGTCGTTACAACAACTGGAGGCCGCCGTCATGGAATTTTCCTCTACGCCGCGCGATATCGACGTGTTGCTGGCCCGCTATGCCGAGAGCCACCGCAATCCCGTCAACGAACTGATCCACTTCGTCTGCATCCCCGCCATCGTGTTCAGTCTGCTGGGCATTCTGTGGGCAATTCATCCGTTCGTGGCCCTGGCTGTCACCGGCGCCGCGCTGGTCTATTACACCAGGCTGTCCAGGCCGTTCGCGTTTGGGATGGCGGCGCTGGCCGCCGTGATGCTGGGGCTGCTGAACATGCTGCCGGAAGGCACCGTGCTGGTGACCTCGATCGGGGTGTTCGTGCTGGCCTGGATCGGGCAATTCATCGGCCACCATATCGAGGGCAAGAAACCATCGTTCTTCGACGACCTGCGCTTCCTGCTGATCGGGCCATTGTTCGTGCTGAGCTTTCTGTATCGGCGAATGCGGCTGGCCTATTGATCACCCGACGGCGATGTTGCGCTTTTGATACAGCGGAGCGCCCCGCCGCCGTAAAAGATGCCGGCAGGAACAAAGCGGGAGGACTATACTCCCGCGAATGTCTTCTCCCGTCCTCTTCATCATCGCCTCACTGATCTGGGGCTCGACCTTCTGGGCCATCACCTTACAGCTGGGACACACCGCTCCCGCCGTGTCGGTGGCCTACCGTTTCTTCCTGGCCGCCGCCGCCCTGTTCGCCATCTGCCTGGTGCGCCGCGACAGCCTGCGCCTGCCCTGGCGCACCCATCGCTGGATGGCGCTGCAGGGCGGGCTGACCTTCGGCGTCTCGTATATCTGCACCTATGAATCGGAGCAGCACATCGTCTCTGGCCTGGTGGCGGTGATGTTCGCGCTGATGGTGTTCTGGACGCCGATCTGGAGTCGAATCTTCTTTGGCACCGAGGTCAAGGGACGCACCTGGGCCTGCGGCGGCATCGCCACCGTCGGCGTGGCCCTGCTGTTCTGGCACTCGATCAGCGATGCCTGGCAAGAATTGAAGACGGGCGGCGACGGCCATTTCCTGGCCGGCGTGGTGCTGGCGCTGGCCGCCACCCTGGCCAGCTCGGCCGGCAGCATCGTGGTCAACAAGGTCAAGGAACAATCGTCCAATCTGCCGCTAACGATGGCCTGGTCGATGTTGTGGGGCGCGTCGATGGTGGCGATATGGTCGCTTGCCAACGGCAATGCCTTTACCCTGCCCGAGAGCCCCACCTACTGGGCGGGCCTGGTGTACCTGTCGATCTTCGGCTCGGTCATCGCCTTCTTCGCCTATTTCACGCTGATCGGCCGCATCGGCGCCAACAAGGCCGTCTACATCGGCGTCGTCACGCCCGTGCTGTCGGTGCTCCTGTCGGTTCAGCTCGAAGACTACCGCCCTGGCCTGCTCGAATTCCTGGGCATGGTGCTGTGCCTGGCCAGCGTCGCCTGGGCCGTGCGCGCGCCTGCCGCCAGGAGCGTGCAATCCGCTAACCTGAACAATGCCATTGAATCGCCATGAACGTTAACACCGCCTTTTCCATCCGCCCCGCCCAGCCGCAAGACGTCGCCCACATCCACGCCATGATCGTGGAGCTGGCGGTGTTCGAAAAACTCGAACACATGGTGGTCGCCACCGAAGCCCTGCTGCACGAAGGCCTGTTCGGCGCGCGCCCATCGTGCGAAGCGATCGTCGGCGAAGAAAACGGTGAAGTCGTCACCTTCGCCCTGTTCTTCCATAACTTCTCGACCTTCCTCACCAGGAAGGGCCTGTACCTGGAAGACCTGTATGTAAAACAGGCGCACCGCGGCAAAGGCTATGGCACGCAGATGCTGCAACGCCTGGCGCAGCTGGCGGTCGAACGCGGCTGCGGACGTTTCGAATGGTCGGTGCTGGACTGGAACGAACCGGCCATCCAGTTCTACCAAGCCATGGGCGCGGACGTCATGCCGGATTGGCGCATCTGCCGCGTCACCGGCGACAGCCTGCTGTCGCTCGCGCAGCGCAGCTGAAGCACGCAATAAAAGCGACGCCCGAAAGAAAAACCCACGGGCCTTGGCACCGTGGGCAAACCCATTTTGGCAAATGGGGAGGGGAGATGGGAATCACATGAATGACTATAGTTGGCCATTCTTAATGATCCATTAAGGCTTACATTTGCTTACCGCTGTAACTGCCGTAGTAACCGTTTGTTGTCGTCGCGTGTTGAATCCATCATCGGCCAGGCAAGAAAGCCAGGCTTGAGGGTGATCAAGCACTTACCCACCGTGGCTGCGAGTGTTGCGACAAAGGGACAAGTGTTGCCAAATTACACGGAAAGATGGGGCGCGCGCAGGACGCCGCCATTGACCACGGCCTGGCAGGGATTGAAGCCGATCGCATACGCCAGGTCGGCGGGACGGGCGATGTTCCACAAGGCCAGGTCGGCGCGCTTGCCGACCGTCAGGGTGCCGATCTCGGCCTGCAGGCCCAGGGCCAGCGCGCCATAGGCGGTCGCGCCGAGCAGGGCTTCCTGCGGCGTCAGGCGCCACAGGGTGCACGCCATATTCATCGCCAGCAGCAGCGACGTCATCGGCGAGGTGCCGGGATTGCAGTCGGTGGCCACCGCCATCGGCACGCCGGCTTCGCGCAGCGCGTCGATCGGCGGCATCACGGTCTCGCGCAAAAAATAATAGGCGCCCGGCAGCAGCACCGCCACGGTGCCGGCGCGCGCCATCGCCGCGATGCCTTCTGGGCTCAGATGTTCCAGGTGGTCGGCCGACAGGCCTTGGTAGCGCGCCACCAGTTCCGCCCCGCCCTGGTCGGACAACTGCTCGGCGTGCAGCTTGAGCGGCAGGTCGAGCTTGCGCGCGGCGTCGAACACGCGCCCGGTCTGGGCGCGCGTGAAACCGATCCGTTCGCAGAAGGCGTCCACCGCGTCGACCAGGCCTTGCGCGGCGAGCGCCGGCAGCATGCGCTCGCACACTTCAGTCACGTAGTCGTCCTGGCGGCCGGCGAATTCGGGCGGCAGCGCGTGCGCGCCGAGGAAGGTGGTCGCCACCCGCACCGGCAGCAGCTCGCCGATGCGGCGCGCGGCGCGCAGCATGCGTTCTTCGGCGCCCTGTTCGAGGCCATAGCCCGACTTGATCTCGAGCGTGGTCACGCCCTCGGCCAGCAGGGCGCGCACGCGCGGCAGGCTGGCCGCGACCAGGTCGTCGACACTGGCCGCGCGCGTGGCGCGCACGGTGGACATGATGCCGCCGCCCTGGCGCGCGATGTCTTCATAGGTGGCGCCGTTCAGGCGCGCTTCCCACTCGTTGCTGCGGTTGCCGGCGTGGACCACGTGGGTATGGCAGTCGACCAGGCCCGGCGTCATCCAGGCGCCGCCGCAATCGTGCACCCGGCTTGCCGGCGGGGCATCAAGGCGCTTGCCGATCCAGGCGATGCGGCCATCCTTCACCGCCAGCGCGGCGTCCGGCAGCTCGCCGTAGCCGTCCTCCATCGTCGCCAGGTGGACGTTGGTGAAGACGCAGTCGGGCCGACCCTCAGTCATACATCTCTGCGTCGTCGTCTTCCGAATAATAGTGGACGTCGACGATGAAGATCGTGGCCTGCCCCGCTTCCAGCGACCACACCGTGCCCTGGTCGAGGATCACGGCGTCGTAGCGCACCAGGCCGATGCGCTCGTCGTCGCTGGCCAGCTGCAGGCTGTCGCCCTCGGCCAGGAACAGCACCGTCACCTCGGCGCGCGCGACGAAGGTGGAGTCGCCGCTCAGGCGCCGCCGCCCGAACTGGTGCCAGCAGCGCTCGCTGCGCGACATGACGTTGAAGTCCAGGGTCGGCCCGCGATTGAGCCGCGCCTGCACCTCGGAATCGCCGTCGAACGCGATCACCGGTTCGGCGTCGCTGATCAGGGTCGGCTCGCCGTCGATCTGCAAGGTCAGGCCATGGCCGTCGACCAGCGCCAGGGTGCGGTCGACGCCGGGGAAGCGCGAGAACGCGCCGTCCTCGGCGATGGTCGCCAGGCTGACGCGCCAGTCGAAATCGTCGAAGCCGGCGTCCGGCGGGCCGATCGCGATCTCGATCGTGCTGCCGCCGCCGTTCTTCCACGGCGCCGGGGCCAAGCCTGCAAACGGAATCAAGACTGTCATTTCACACCTCCTGGGTCACTGCGCGCAAATCCCTGAGCGCCTGGCGGTAGCGCTGGGCGACCTCGTCCTGCGCCATGTGGCGCCCGTCCTCCACCACCCAGCGGCCGCCGCACAGCACGTCGCGCACCAGGTTGTCGTTGCCACAGAATACAACACGTCCGAGCACTTCGGATTCAATCACGCCATCGAGGTTCGGATGCTGCTCGTCCAGCACCAGCAGGTCGGCGCGCCGGCCGGCCTCGAGCAGGCCGACGCGGCGCCCCGTCGCCAGCGCGCCGCCCTGCAGCGCCGCCTGCCACAGATAGTCGCCCACGTCGCGCCGTTCACGGGTGTGCGCCACGTTGCGTTGCTGGTGCAACAGACGCTGGCCGTACTCGAGCCAGCGCAGCTCTTCGACCGGGCTTTGCGACACGTGGCTGTCGCTGCCGACGCCGAAGCGCCCGCCCGCCTCGATGAAGGGCGCCAGCGGGAACAGGCCGTCGCCCAGGTTGGCCTCGGTGGTCGGGCACAGGCCGGCCACCGCGCCGCTGCTTGCCAGCGCCACGACTTCGTTCTCGTTCAAATGGGTCGCGTGCACCAGGCACCAGCGCGCATCGAGCGCGACGTGGTCCATCAGGTATTCGACCGGGCGCCGGCCGGCATGCGCCAGGCACTGCTCCACCTCGCCCTGCTGCTCGGCGATGTGGATGTGCAGCGGACGCCCCGGCGGCAAGCCGCCCGCCAGCGCCCGGATCTGATCGATGGTGGCGGCGCGCAGCGAGTGCGGCGCGGCGCCGACTTCCAGCTGGCCGCCGCGCAGCGGGCCCAGGGCCTCGACGATGCCGAGCACCTCGTCGACGTCCGTGCGAAAGCGCGCCTGCGCCGGCGCCAGCGGCTTTTCGCCGAAGCCCGCATGGCTGTACAGCACCGGCAGCAGGGTCAATCCCATGCCGGTCGCCTGTCCCGCCGCGGCCACCCGCTCGGCCGTCTCGGCCGGCCGCGCATAGGCGGCGCCGTCGGCGTCGCGCTGCAGGTAGTGGAACTCGCACACCGAGGTGTAGCCGTGGCGCAGGCACTCGGCGAACAGCTGGGCCGCGATGGCCTCGATCTGGCCTGGGGTGATGCGGGCGGCGAAGCGGTACATCAGGTCGCGCCAGGTCCAGAAGCTGTCCGGCCCGTCGCCGGCGCGTTCGGTCAGGCCGCCCAGCGCGCGCTGGAAGGCGTGCGAATGCAGGTTGACCATGCCGGGCAGGACGTATTGCGCCTGCCGCATGCCGGGGGAAGCGGTGGCGCCGGGCGCCACCCGGGTCAGGTCGCCGTGCGCATCCCATTCGAGCAGGACGTCGCGCTGCCAGCCTTGCGGCAGCAGCGCATGGCGCGCGAACAGGGCTGTCGTCATGGACGCACCCAGTTCACCGCGGCCATGACCATGTCGCGCAGCAGCGGTTGCAACTGAGCGGCGACGTCAGGGCGATAGTCGAACGGCGGCGCCTCGTCCATGTACAGGCACTGGCATTTCTCGAGCTGGATCGCATGCACGCCGTGCGGCGGCTGGCCGTAGTGGCGCGTGATATGGCCGCCCTTGAAGCGGCCGTTCAGGGCGATCGTGTAGCGCTCCTGGGCGCGCGCCACGCCCAGGACCGCCTCCTCCAGTCCCGGGTCGCACGACTTGCCTTCGGCGGTGCCGAAGTTCAGGTCGGGCAGCTTGCCCTCGAAAAAGCGCGGCACGATCGAGGCGATCGAATGCGCTTCCCACAGCACCACGCGGCCATGTTCGGCTTTCAGGCGATCGAGTTCGGCGCGCAGTTGCGCGTGATATGGCCGCCAGTAGCGTTCCAGGCGCCGCCCTACCTCGGCCTGGTCGGGCTCCATGCCCTCCCGGTAAAGACGTTCGCGCCCGAAGGTGTCGAGCGGGCACAGGCCGGTCGTGTCCAGGCCCGGATACAGGTTGGTGTTCTCTGGCGGGCGGTTCAGGTCGATCAGGTAGCGCGACCAGCGCGCCGAGATGGTCGAGATGCCCATCTCTTCCAGGAAGCCGTACAGTTCCGGCAAGTGCCAGTCGGTGTCGGCGCGCGCCGCGGCGCAGGGCGCTAGCGTGTCCGCCACCTCGTCGGGGATGTCAGTGCCCGCATGCGGCATCGACACCAGCATGGGAAGCCTGCCTGCCTTGAACCGGAACTCCATCTTGCCTCCTTTGTGTTTACGGGTGCAGTACGGTGAACAACTCCTTGCACGACGCCGACAGCGCGCCGTCGACCACCAACCTGCGCGCGGCCTCGATATCGGGCGCGAAGAAGCGGTCGGCATCGTAGGGCGCGACGTGCTGGCGCAGCTGGGCATGCACCGATTCCAGCGTCTCGGAGCTTTTCAAGGGGCGGTGGAATTCGATGCCCTGGCTTGCTGCCAGCAGCTCGATCCCGACGATGACCGCCGTATTGTGCGCCATCTGGTCGAGACGGCGCGCAGCGAAGGTCGCCATGCTCACGTGGTCTTCCTGGTTGGCCGACGTCGGCAGGCTGTCGACGCTGGCCGGATGGGCCAGCGACTTGTTTTCGGAGGCCAGCGCGGCGGCGGTCACGTGGGCGATCATGAAGCCCGAGTTCAGCCCCGGTTCGCGCACCAGGAAGGCCGGCAGGCCGGACAGGTTGGCGTCGATCAGCAGCGCGATGCGGCGCTCGGCCAACGCGCCGATCTCGGCGATCGCCAGCGCCAGCGTGTCGGCGGCGAAGGCCACCGGCTCGGCGTGGAAGTTGCCGCCAGAAATGATCTCTCCGCCCTCGAACAAGAGCGGATTGTCGGTCACGGCGTTCGCCTCGATCAGCAGGGTGCGGCCGGCATTGGCGATCAGGTCCATCACGGCGCCCATCACCTGCGGCTGGCAGCGCAGGCTGTACGGGTCCTGCACCCGCTCGTCGCCCACCAGGTGCGAGGCGCGGATCGCGCTGCCCGCCACCAGTTCGCGGTAGATCTTCGCCGCCGCGATCTGGCCCGGCTGGCCGCGCACCGCGTGGATGCGCGGATCGAACGGCGCATCGCTGCCGCGCGCCGCATCGACCGACAGCGAGCCGGTGACCATCGCCGCCTCCAGCAGGCGTTCGGCCATGAACAGGCCATGCAGCGCCAGCGCGGTCGAGACTTGCGTGCCGTTGATCAGGGCCAGGCCCTCCTTCGCCGCCAGCGTCACCGGTTCGATGCCGGCCGCGCGCAATGCGTCGACGGCTTCCACCAGCACGCCATCGTGGCGCACCTGGCCCACGCCCAGCATCGCCAGCGTCATATGGGCCAGCGGCGCCAGGTCGCCCGAGGCGCCGACCGAACCCTGCGAGGGAATCGCCGGCATGATGTTGGCGTTGTACAGGGCGACCAGAGTCTCGACGATGATCGGACGCACGCCCGAATAGCCGCGCGCCAGGCTGCCGATCTTGGTCAGCAGGATCAGGCGCACGATGGTGTCCGAAAGAAGCTCACCGGTGCCGACCGCATGCGACAGGATCAGGTTGCGCTGCAGGGTGGCCAGCTGGTCGTTGGGAATATGGGCCTTGGCCAGGATGCCGAAGCCGGTGTTGATGCCATAGGCCGGGTCGCCCTTGGCGACGATGGCGTCCACGGTGGCGGCGGAGGCCGCGATGTCGTCCCATGCCTTGGCCGCCAGGTCCAGTCGCTGGTGGCCGCCCCAGACGGCGCGCAGGTCGCTGAGCGCCAGTGCGCCGGGTTGCAGGGTGAGGCGTTGAAGAGTGTCGTTCATGGTCGCTGCTGGGTTTATTTGATCATTGGAAGGTTCAGGCCATTGCGCTTGGCGCAGTCGATGGCGCTGTCATAGCCGGCGTCGGCGTGGCGCATCACGCCCGAGGCGCTGTCGTTCACCAGCACCCTTGCCAGGCGTTTCGCCGCGGCCTCGGTGCCGTCGGCCACGATCACCACGCCGGAATGCTGCGAGTAGCCCATGCCCACGCCGCCGCCGTGGTGCAGCGAGACCCAGGTGGCGCCGCCGGCCGTGTTCAGCAAGGCGTTCAGCAGCGGCCAGTCCGAGACGGCATCGGTGCCGTCGCGCATCGCCTCGGTCTCGCGGTTCGGGCTGGCCACCGAGCCGGTGTCGAGGTGGTCGCGGCCGATCACCACCGGCGCCTTCAGCTCGCCCGTGCGCACCATCTCGTTGAAGGCCAGGCCGGCCAGGTGGCGCTCGCCCAGGCCCAGCCAGCAGATGCGCGCCGGCAGGCCCTGGAAGGCGATCCGTTCGCGCGCCATGTCGAGCCAGCGGTGCACCCGCGCGTCGTGCGGGAACAGCTCCTTGATCCTGGCGTCGGTTTTATAAATGTCTTCCGGGTCGCCTGACAGCGCCACCCAGCGGAACGGGCCGCGGCCCTCGCAGAACTGCGGCCTGATATAAGCCGGCACGAAGCCCGGGAAGTCGAAGGCATCCTGCACGCCCTCGTCCTTGGCCACCTGGCGGATATTGTTGCCGTAGTCGACGGCGTGGGCGCCGAGCGCCTTGAAGTCGAGGATGGCGCGCACGTGGATCGCGCACGATGCCGCCGCTTCGGCCTTCAGGCGCGCATGCTGGCCCGGGTCCGCCTGCGCCGCCTTCCACTGTTCGACGCTCCAGCCGATCGGCAGATAGCCGTTGATCAGGTCATGGGCCGAAGTCTGGTCGGTGACGAGATCCGGCGCCAGGCCGCCCTCTTTCGCGCGGCGCACCAGTTCCGGCAGCACCTCGGCCGCATTGCCGAGCAGGCCGATCGAGATGGCCTCGCGCGCGTCCTTGTGCTGGCGGATCATGGCGAGCGCTTCGTCGATGTCGCGCGCCTGCTTGTCCAGGTAGCGGGTGCGCAGGCGGAAGTCGATGCTGCTCTGCTGGCATTCGACGGTCAGCGAGACGGCGCCGGCGAAGGTGGCGGCCAGCGGCTGGGCGCCGCCCATGCCGCCCAGGCCCGCCGTCAACACCCAGCGGCCGGCCATATCGCCACCGAAGTGCTGGCGGCCCGCCTCGGCGAAGGTTTCATAAGTGCCCTGCACGATGCCCTGGGTGCCGATATAGATCCAGCTGCCGGCCGTCATCTGGCCGTACATGAACAGGCCCTTGCGATCGAGTTCATTGAAATGTTCCCAGTCGGCCCATTTCGGCACCAGGTTCGAGTTCGCCAGCAGCACGCGCGGCGCATCCGGGTGGGTCTGGAACACGCCGACCGGCTTGCCGGACTGGATCAGGAGGGTCTGGTCATCCTCGAGCGCGCGCAGCGAGGCCAGGATCTGGTCATAGCATTCCCAGTTGCGGGCGGCGCGGCCGATGCCGCCGTAGACCACCAGGCGCTGCGGGTTTTCCGCGACCTCGGCGTCGAGGTTGTTCTGGATCATGCGGTAGGCGGCTTCGGTCAGCCAGCTCTTGCAGCTGAGCTGGTTGCCGCGTGGCGCTTGAATGACGCGGGTCGGGTCGAAACGCGGGTCGTCGAGAGGACGGGTATCTTGGGACATGGCGGCTCCTTCGGTCGGGGATACGGCGCGCGCTATCCGCGCGCCGCAAAGCTGCTCTGAAGTCTAGGTTGTCTATACAACCTCGTCAAATCATTTCTTGAAGACCTGGCGTCCCGCCACCCAGGTTTCCAGCACGCCGGTCTTGTGGATGTCGTAGGTCGGCATGCGGAACAGGTCCTGGTCGATCACGATGAAGTCGGCCTGCTTGCCCGGCTCCAGCGAACCCAGGTCTTTCTCCTGATGCCCGGCCCAGGCCGCATCCAGCGTGAAGCAGCGGAAGGCTTCCTTGAGCGACATCGCCTGGTTCGGATACCAGCCGGCCACCGGCTGCCCTTGCGCATCCTGGCGCGTGACGGCGGCGTGGATGCCGAAGAACGGATTCGGCGACTCGACCGGGAAATCCGAACCGCAGGCGATGCGCGAGCCCTGGTGCAGGAAGCTGCGCCAGGCGTAGGCGCCCTTGATGCGATCGGGTCCGATGCGGGTCTCGGCCATGTTCTTGTCCGAGGTCGCGTGGGTCGGCTGCATCGACGGAATGATGTCCAGCGTCTTGAAGCGCGGGATGTCGGCCGGGGTCACGACCTGGGCGTGCTCGATGCGGTGGCGTTGCGCCGCGCTGCCCGTCGCCTTCAACTCCTTCTGGTAGATGTCGAGGATCTGCTTGTTGCCGGCGTCGCCGATCGCGTGGACGTTGACCTGGTAGCCCTTGCGCATGGCCTTGGCCATCATCGCGTCCATCTGCGCGGTCTTGTAGAACAGCAGGCCGTGCGAGTGCGATTCGTCGCTGTAGGGCTTGATCAGGGCCGCGCCGCGGCTGCCCAGGGCGCCGTCCGAGTACAGTTTTACGGAACGCAGCGCATACATGCCGTTGCCGTAGTCCTTCAGCGGGCCTTTCACCGCCAGCTGGTCGAAGTCCTTGTCGGTGCCGGCGATCATGCCGTACACGCGGGTGGTCAGCTTGCCGTCGTCGGCATAGGCGCGGTACAGGCGGTCCTGGGCCACGTCGACGCCGGCGTCGTGCACGCTGGTCAGGCCCACGCGCGCCAGTTCGCCCAGTGCGCGGTCGAGCATGACGCGACCCTCGGCCTCGGTCTGCTGCGGCAGCACCTTGGTCAGCAATTCCTGGGCGGTGTCGACCAGCACGCCGGTCGCCTCGCCGTTGGCGTCGCGCACGATCTTGCCGCCGACCGGGTCCGGGGTCGACCTGGTGATGCCGGCCAGCGCCAGGCCGCGGCTATTGGTCCAGCCGGCGTGGCCGTCGACGCGCTCCAGCCATACCGGGCGGTCGGCGACGACGCCATCAAGCTCCTTCGCCGTCGGGAAGCGGCCCAGCTTCCAGTTCTCCTGGTTCCAGCCGCGGCCGCGGATCCAGGCGTGGCTTGGGTTGGCGCGCGCATAGCCGCCGATCGACTTCAGGGCGCCGTCGAGCGACGTGCTGTGGAACAGGTCGAGCTGGGTCAGTTGCTGGCCCAGGCCGAACACGTGGCCGTGGGCGTCGATCAGGCCGGGCAGCAGGGTGCGGCCTCCCATGTCGATGCGCTTCGCATTTGGAGCCTTGGCGGCGACGTCGGCGCCACTGCCGACGGCGATGATGCGGCCCTTGTCGTCGAAGGCGATCGCCGTGAACTGGACCAGCTCACCCTTCCCGTTCAGGGTATAGCCGTTGGCGTTGTCGACCAGGGTGTCGGCGTGTGCCGACAGGCTGCCGAGGGCAGCCAGGACAAATAGGGAACACTGCAGGGAAATCTGGCGCGCGCGCATGCTTTTTCTTCTCTCCGATAGATGGTTTTCCGCGCTTCGTGGGCACGGTGTGGAGAGTGTACTGCATGAGGGCGGCAGCCCTTCAGGTGGCGTCGTGGAAGATGATCCCCAAGGTATGGCGCAGGCCCTGCCGCACGCGGCTGACGCCATGCCGCATCGCCACCCGGTAGACGCCGCGCGTGCCCTGCACCGGCCGCTGGTTGACGGCGAACACGACGGCGTCGCCCTGATTCAGGCTCACGACTTCAGCGCGCGACTGCATGCGCGGCCGCTGCTCGGTGAGCACGAATTCGCCGCCCGTGAAATCCTCGCCGGGACGCGACAGCAGCACCGCCACCTGCAGCGGAAACACCTGCTCGCCATACAGGTCCTGGTGCAGGCAGTTGTAGTCGCCGGCGCGGTAGCGCAGCAGCAGCGGGGTCGGGCGCAGCTGGCCTGCCGCATGGCATTGCGCGAGAAAGTCGGCATGCTCGCCTGGAAAGCGCGCGTCCAGCCCGAGCGCGGCCTGCCAGCGGTTGGCGATGCGCGCCAGCGGCGGATACAGAGTGGCGCGCAACGCGGACAGCGGCTCCGGCAGCGGATACCCGAAATACTGGTATTCGCCGCGGCCGAAGCCGTGGCGCTCCATCACCACCCGGCTGCGAAAGCGCTGCGGCTCGTCGTAGGCGGCAATGAAGCGCGCGCAGTGGCGCGCATCGAGCAGGCCCGGCATCACGGCGCAGCCGGCGTCGTCGAGCTGGGCGCCGACGTCATCCCAATCGATGACGGTCACTGCTGCGCCTCGCGCTCGAGCAGCGCGCGCTTGCGCTCGATGCCCCAGCGGTAGCCGGACAGCGCGCCGCCGGTACGCACCACGCGGTGGCAGGGAATCGCCACCGCCACCGGATTGGCGGCGCAGGCGCCGGCCACGGCGCGCGCGCCATCGGGCAGGCCGACCCGTTCGGCCAGTTCGGCATAGGTCACGGTCTGGCCCGGGGGAATCGCGCGCAGGGCCTGCCACACGCGCTGCTGGAAGGCGGTGCCGCGCACGTCGAGCGGCAGGTCCAGGGACGGGCCGATGCGCGGTTCCTCGACCAGGCCGATCACCAGCGCCACGGTGCGCTCGAAGCCTTCTTCGGCGCCGCGCAGCTCGGCCCTGGGAAAGCGCGCCTGCAGGTCTTCCAGCAGCGGTTCCGGCTGGTCGCCGATCAGGATCGCGCAGATGCCGCGTTCGGTGGCCGCGACCAAGGTGGCGCCCAGCGAGCATTCGGCCACGGCGAAGCGGATCGTTTCGCCCTGCCCGCCGGCGCGGTAGTTCGACGGCTGCATGCCCAGCACCTCGTTCGACGCCGCATAGAAGCGACCGCTGGAGCCATAGCCGGCGCCGTACAGGGCGTCGGTGACCGTGGCGCCCCCCGCCAGTTCCTGGCGCACCCGGGCGCCGCGCCTGGCCGCCGCATAGGCCTTGGGCGTGATCCCGGTGCGGGCCTTGAACACGCGGTGGAAGTGGAAGCGGCTCATGCCGGCGGCCTGGGCCAGCGCATCCAGATCCGGTTCGTCCTCCGATTCCTCGATCAGGCGGCAGGCGCGCGCCACCGCGTCCGCCTGGCGCTCGGCCAGCGGCGGCAGGTGCGGCGCGCAGCGCAGGCAGGGCCGGAAGCCCGCCGCCTCGGCCGCCTGGCTGCTGGCGTGGAAGGCGACGTTAGCGCGCTTGGCCCCGCGCGACGGGCACGAGGGCCGGCAATAGACGCCGGTGGTGCGCACCGAATAATAAAAACTGCCGTCGGCGCCGGCATCGCGCCGCTGTACGGCGTCCCAGCGCGCATCGTCGCCGATACTGTCGATCTCGTCGCTATCCAATGTCGTCATGATGGTGTCCTCCTTCAGCAATAGCGCCATCCTGAAGCCGATGCCGCCAGGCCGCACTCCGGGTCTTGCTTTCGAATCCCCGATGCTAGAATCGGGCGTGGCCACGACAGGCCAGGCATTCGGAGATTGAGTTTGGAAGCACAGACCGCGCAAGACAGCATGCAGGAAAAGTCGCCCATTTTCCAGCAGATCAAGGATTATCTGGTTGGCGAAATCGCCTCCGGCCGTTGGAAAGAGGGCGAGCTGGTGCCGTCGGAGCAGGCGCTGGTGCGCCAGTTCGGCGTCTCGCGCATGACCGTCAACCGCGCCGTGCGCGAACTCACGGCCGAGCAGGTGCTGGTGCGGCGCCAGGGCTCGGGCACCTATGTGGCTCCCCAGAAGTACCAGGGCACCCTGGTCGAGATCCGCAACATCGCCGACGAGATCCGCGCGCGCGGCAAGCTGCACGCCAGCCGCGTGCTGGCGCTGGAGGCAAGAAGCGCCGACGACACGCTGGCCGCCGAGTTCGACCAGGAGCCGGGCGCCACCCTGTTCCATTCGCTGATCGTCCACTTCGAGAACGAGACGCCGGTCCAGCTCGAGGACCGCTGGGTCAACCCGGCCTGCGCCCCGGCCTACCTGGAGCAGGATTTTGCGCGCATCACGCCCAACGAGCACCTGATGGCGGCCGCGCCGTTGCAGGGGGCCAGCTATACGATAGAGGCCCAGCCGGCGCCGGCGGAAGAGGCGCGCCTGCTGGCGATCGCGGCCGGCGCCCCGTGCCTGGTGCTGCACCGGCGCACCACCTCGGCCGGCCGGGTGGCGTCAGTGGCCACCATGTGGCATCCGGGACACCTGGCGCGCTTCACCGGCAGTGTTTGATAAATAAATGCGGTTTCGGACAACCCGGCTTGCCAGTTTTTCGCGATAATGGCCGTCGATCCGATTGCCCCATTCCAGCCAATGTCGCCCATGCCTCCCGACGCCGCCGACCCGCCTTTCGCGCAACTGCGCGTGCTGGTGCTCGACGACGACCATCTGCTGCTGGAAGTCGTGCGCGAGATGCTGGCGACCTGCGGCCCGTGCCAGATCGTCCTCGAACTCGATGCGCGCCAGGCCCTGGCCCGGCTCGACGAAGCCATGCCCGACGTCCTGATCTGCGACCTGGTGCTGCCCGAGATGGACGGCATCGAGTTCCTGCAGGCCGCGGCCAGCCTTGGCTATGCCGGCAGGGTGATCCTGCTGTCGGCCCTCGAGGACGAAGTGCGCGAGGCGGCCGCCGAACTGGCGCGCGCCCTCGGCCTGCGGGTAGTGGGCTCGTTCCGCAAGCCGCTCACGCCCGAGCAATTGCGTCATGCGCTGGAATGTTGAGATTTTGTACAAGGCCCTGAACACTTTTTAAAAAAATGGGGTATTATTCGCCTCATTCCCCGCCTGACACCCTCTTGCCGTTCTTCCAATATTGAAATTCGCACACAGTGCCTCCACCATTGTGTAGCAGCAATATTGGCAAGGCAGTACACACGGTAGCCGGTCGAGACGTCCCGCATGACTTGTCTCAAGGCGTTAATAACGATTCTTACCTCACATTGAGGAAACCATGAGCGAAAACATCAAACACATCAGCGATGCATCCTTCGAAGCCGACGTGCTCAAGTCCGAGCAGCCGGTGCTGGTCGATTTCTGGGCCGAGTGGTGCGGTCCTTGCAAGATGATTGCCCCGATCCTGGAAGAAGTGGCCAAGGAATATGCAGGCAAGATCACGATCGCCAAGATGGACGTCGACGCGAACCAGGCCGTGCCGGCCCAGTTCGGCATCCGCGGCATCCCGACCCTGATCCTGTTCAAGAACGGCCAGGTCGCAGCCCAGAAAGTGGGCGCCGTCGCCAAGGGTCCGCTGACCGCTTTCATCGACAGCAACATCTGATCCAAGTAATATAGCGGCGACGGCGCGCCCGCGCAGTCGCCACGCAGTCACAATATTGGCCGGGAGTCACCCTCCCGCCTTGATTAACCCACGCAGTCCCCTCCCCTACCATATTCACCCGTCACGGGTCACCCACACACATGCATTTATCTGAACTGAAGGCGATGCACGTTTCCGCGCTGTTGGAAATGGCAATCGGCCTCGACATCGACAACGCAGCCCGCCTGCGCAAACAGGAACTGATGTTCGCGATCCTGAAGAAGCGCGCGAAGCAGGGCGAACAGATCTTCGGCGACGGCGCCCTCGAGGTCTTGCCTGACGGTTTCGGTTTCCTGCGCTCGCCGGACGCGAGCTACATGGCTTCGACCGACGACATCTATATCTCGCCGTCGCAGATCCGTCGTTTCAACTTGCATACGGGTGACTCGATCGAAGGTGAAGTGCGTACGCCGAAGGACGGCGAGCGTTACTTCGCGCTGGTCAAGGTCGACAAGGTCAACGGCGAATCGCCGGAAGCCTCGAAGCACCGCATCCTGTTCGAAAACCTGACCCCGCTGCACCCGAACGAGCCGCTGCGCCTGGAGCGCGACATGAACGGCGCCGAGAACATCACTGGCCGCATCGTCGACCTGATCTCGCCGATCGGCAAGGGCCAGCGCGGCCTGCTGGTGGCGTCGCCGAAGTCCGGCAAATCGGTCATGCTGCAGCACATCGCGCATGCGATCACCGCGAACCACCCCGACGTGACCCTGATCGTGCTCTTGATCGACGAACGTCCGGAAGAAGTGACCGAGATGCAGCGTTCGGTGCGCGGCGAAGTCGTCGCCTCGACCTTCGACGAACCGGCCACCCGCCACGTGCAGGTCGCCGAGATGGTGCTCGAGAAAGCCAAGCGCCTGGTCGAAATGAAGAAGGACGTGGTCATCCTGCTCGATTCGATCACCCGCCTGGCGCGCGCCTACAACACCGTGATCCCGGCCTCGGGCAAGGTGCTGACCGGCGGTGTCGACGCCAACGCGCTGCAGCGTCCGAAGCGCTTCTTCGGCGCCGCCCGTAACGTCGAGGAAGGCGGCTCGCTGACCATCGTCGCGACCGCGCTGATCGAGACCGGCTCGCGCATGGACGACGTGATCTACGAAGAATTCAAGGGCACCGGCAATATGGAAGTGCACCTGGAGCGCCGCCTGGCCGAGAAGCGCGTCTATCCGGCGATCAACCTGAACAAATCGGGCACCCGCCGCGAAGAGCTGCTGATCAAGCCGGATCAGCTGCAGAAGATCTGGATCCTGCGCAAGCTGCTGTACTCGATGGACGAGATCGAGGCGATGGAGTTCATCCTCGACAAGATGCGCGCGACCAAGAACAATGTCGAATTCTTCGACATGATGCGCCGCGGCGGCTGACCAGCCCCAGCGCAACGCGTGCAGAGGCAGCCTTCGGGCTGCCTTTTTGTTTGGCATTGCCTGACGCCGGAAACCGCTTTATAATCTCCGGTTCAGTCCAACCCCTGGCAAGTGATCGGCAATCGGGTCAAGAAGCTGTTCGACCGACGAAGTGCTGTTTGGCTACCAACTCAATAGAAAGCAGAACCATGAAGACCGATACCCATCCAGATTACCGCGAAGTCGTCTTCCACGACCTGTCGTGCGACTTCAAATTCGTGACCCGTTCGACCATCAACACCCGCGAAACGATCACCCACGAAGGTAAAGAATACCCACTGGTCAAGATCGAGGTGTCCGCTGAATCGCACCCGTTCTTCACCGGCAAGCACAAGATCGTCGACACCGCTGGCCGCGTCGAGAAGTTCCGCCAGAAGTTCGGTTCGGTCGGCTCGAAGACCTCGGTCGCCAACGGCTAATTGCCGCAGTAGAATCTTCGAAGCCTTCGGGCTTCGCGAAAGAAGCCGGCCTGCCCGGCTTCTTTTTTTTCGCAGCTATACTGCGCTTTATTTTATCCATCAGATTCGCCGATGAAACCAGTCCGTCTCCCCGCCGCCGCCACCCTGGCGCTGCCCCGCTGGGCCCTGCTTGCGCTGGGCATGCTGTACATCCTGCCCGGCATCATCGGCCGTGATTTGTGGAAGGAAGACGCGGGCAGCTTCGGCATCATGTGGACCATGGCGCACGGTGGCCTGGATGACTGGCTGTACCCGAACATTGCCGGCCTGGCCAGCGTCGACGAGGGCCCGCTGGCCTTCTGGCTGGGCGCCATCTGCATCAAGCTGTTCGGCTGGATCCTGGGCGACGTGCTGGCCGCGCGCGTCTCGACCATCGGCATCTTCGTGCTGGGCACGATGTCGCTGTGGTACACCGCCTTCCACCTTGGCCGGCGCGCCGAGGCGCAGCCGCTGCGCCTGGCCTTCGGCGGCCAGCCCGAGCCCGACGACTATGGCCGCACGCTGGGCGACACCGCCGTCCTGATCTACCTCGGCAGCCTTGGCCTGCTGCTGCAAAGCCACCTGACCCTGGCCGCGACCCTGCAGGGCGCGCTGCTGGCCTATTTCCTGTACCGCGCCGTGCGCTACGTCGAGCACACCAGCACCCGCAATGCGGTGCTGGTCGGCGTCGCCCTGGGCGCCCTGACCCTGACCCAGGGCTTCCTGCCGCCGCTGGTGCTGATCGTGGCCCTGTTCGCCTGCACCCGCTACCTCGACATGCCGGCCGGCCAAGCGCTGCGCCACCTGCTGGTGGCGGCCGGCGTCGGCTTCGGCCTGACCCTGGTGTGGATCCTGCCCGCCGTCGTCGTGCAGCCGTATGGCCTGCCGCCGGTGGCCGACTGGCTGGCCTGGAACGCGGAGCAGTTCGGCCTGCCCGGCTGGGTGGCGGTGAAGACCTTCTTCCGCATCGGCGTCTGGTTCTTCTGGCCGGCCTGGCCCTTCGCGATCTGGGCGGTCTGGGCCTGGCGCCGCCAGCAGCAGATGCTGCACATCGTGCTGCCGGTGTTCTTCTTCCTGGCCCTGGTGCTGCAACTGCTGTGCGACCCGGTGCCCGAGAACAGCGACTTCCTCAAGATGCTGCCGCCGCTGGCCCTGATGGCCGCCTTCGGCTTGCCGACCATGAAGCGCGGCGCGATCAACGCCATCGACTGGTTCTCGGTGATGGTGCTGACCATGCTGGGCGCCACCATCTGGCTGTTCTGGATCGCCAAGCTGACCGGCTGGCCGGCCCAGCTGGCCAAGAACGCGCTCAAGCTGGTGCCCGGCTTCACGCCCGAAATCGGCATCGTCACCTTCACCGTGGCGGCCGCCGCCAGCGTCGGCTGGGTGATGCTGGTGCACTGGCGCCTGTCGCGCCAGCCGGCGGTGCTGTGGCGCGCGGTGGTGCTGTCGTCCGGCGGCCTGATCCTGCTGTGGGTGCTGTTGATGACTCTGTTCCTGCCCGACCTGAACTACGGCAAGAGCTACGCCGGCGTGGCCCAGCAGATCGCGGCGCGCCTGCCGGCCGACACCGACTGCATCGAGACCAATGTCGGCCCGGCCCAGCGCGCCTCGCTGGCCTATTACGGACGCCTGCCCTTCGTCACCCTGGCCGGCGGCAAGTGCGACTACGTGCTGCTGCAGGACAGCCTGCGCAGCCGCAACGACCGCGCGCTGCTGCGCAAATGGGGCGTGCGCAACACGATCCCGCTGTGGGAAGGCCGGCGCGCCTCGGACCGCGATGAGCGCTTCAGATTGTTCCGCCGCACGCAGTAAAACATGCACCTCGACAAGCCGCACACCGTGCGGCTTGTTCGTTTTAAGGAGCTTGCAGGCAACGAACTTCACCTGTGCGCGGCATGTGTTGCCAATATGAGAACCTGTTTGCAAAGGATGCGTGTTTGCGCGGAGTCAAGCACCGGCCGGGGGCCGCTCGTCACAATGGGCGAGTCGATGCAGATCAATTACCGGGCTGAATGGGGTGTTGCGTCACTATAAATTGAGGCGTCAACATGGACCGTTGCACAAGATGCTGTGAGGGAGAGATCACCATGAAGAGTGTGACGTTTTCAGAAATCGTACGCGTCCGGGAGCGACCCGGGTTTCTACGGCGCATCGACACCTGGCGCCAATCCCTGCCCTGGGCGCTGACCCTGCTGGGCGGGCTGCCGCTGCTGGTGCTGGCGCAGCATGTGATCGACCCCGACACGCCGTTGCCCTACCTGGTGCTGCCGGCCATCGTGGGCGGTCTGCTGCCCGTCTGGATGCTCGGGCCTGGCCGCTTCGAGATGCGCACCCGCTTCGATGCCCACTACATGATCAGCACGCTCGACGAAGCACTCGGCGCGCTCGGCTACCGGCGTACCGCGACCGACAGCACCAGCATCCGCTACTTCCGCCCGCGCCCCTGGCTGCGTGGGCAAGAAGGCGCGATCAATGTCGCGGTGCGCGAGCACGTGCTGGAGATCGTCGGGCCGGTGGGGAGCTTGCGGTTGTTGCAGCATCGGATCGCGCGCTGAGCCATTGCGCCGGGCCTGGCTTGGCTGCGTGCGCAGGGGTGAGTTGAAGCCGCGTTGTGCCAATTTCTTTCGCACACTGGTCAGTTGTGTGCGCCATGTGCTAAGATTCGCGCCTGCTATTGGGCCTCTGTGGCGGAATTGGTAGACGCACTTGACTCAAAATCAAGCGCCGAAAGGCGTGCCGGTTCGATTCCGGCCGGAGGCACCACTGATAGACAGTATTAGCGAAACCCGCACACTTCTTCGGAAGAGCGGGTTTTTTGCTTTTCAAGCTGGGCCGCTTGCTAGCGTACGATGTGCCACTAGCGGCAAGCGGATCGCAAACGCCATCCCGCCCACCAAAAAGCGACAGGAGCACGTCTGACAATCGGACACGGGCTCAGCAGTTATTGCCCAATACCCGGGATTACTGTAGAGGCCATGTCCGATTGTCAGACGTGACCCTCCGGAGTGACCCTCCGGATGTGACCCTCCGGATGTGTTGCTGAACTATCTGAAGCTGTACGACCACCAGATTCCACAACAGGCCACTGGCAGGAAAACGTCGATGCTGGCACTCAATGACTGGCATAGAGAATAGCCCTAGCTATTCGTTAAATGCGTCTATGATCAGACGGGAATTGACTACTAGGATTCGAATCGATCCGAGCAGCAAACGCGTCCTCGTCAACTCATGGCACGCTACGGGGCATCACTTCTCTATCGACATCGTCATGTTCGTTTTTCCGAACAGCAAGTAAAGCATCTGAAATAAAGGGAGTAGCATTTTCCGGTTTCTTCTTCCGCGCCCAGGTGCTATTCAAGTAGTTCCTGGCGGGCGCCTCAATTAGATAATACGACAATACTCCGGCAAGCAATGCCAAAAGAAACGCAGCCGAAGTTGAAATTAGTCCTTTATTCTTCAGTGCATAAAATGGCTGTTGCCATAAGTACAGTGAATATGACCATAACCCAAGCTTGCGCAGTGCGGGAAGCGAAAGGGCTCGCAGCATCCACTCAGGTGCTTTATGGAGAATGTTTACTGTCAGCGCCAGCGAGACCAGGCCGACCACCATAGTCACTGCGGGTGGAGCACTTGTGCTATAAGTTACTATCGCAATGATTGGTAGCGTATAAAAAACGAAGGGCGGGATCGATCTATTAATCCCGTTTCGCAGGCATAGAAGCAAAAATCCGGAGAAGAAGATGCCGAACGCGGCAACTTCCGTGTGGATCAACTTCTCGCGGTAAAGCGCAGGGCCGGAAAATTTTATCGTATATACCGCTGCCATGATGATGCAGCAGAATGAAAGCATTCCCAGTGCAATCCGTTGTCTCTCGATTTTACTTGGAAAAAAAATCACAAGCGCCGATAATACTATATAGCTGTGCTCTTCGACCGACAGTGACCATATATGATCGAAAGGAAGCGCATTTCCGAATCCGACAGGATAATAATTTCTTATGAGCGCGGTAGCGCCTAGTGCCGTCCCCCACGACACAGGAAGTCCCGCGATCAAATAGGAAATAATCGTTATCGCGATAAAGGCATATAGAGCGGGGAAAATCCTCGAAATTCGTCGCTTATAGAACGTCGGAAGCGGGGTTTCGTGTAGGAAAAGCTGCTTTGCCATAAGGAAACCCGACAAAACAAAGAAAAAATGCACGCCAGCAGTTCCACAAAATTTGAGTTGCCAGTAGGGAAAGAAATGTCCGACCAGCAGTAGTGAAATAGCGATTCCCCGCCATCCGTCCAAGTAGTCCAATTGCTGACCACTCGCCAGATGGCTGCTGCCTGATGTATTTGTATTTTGCACAGTTCCCCCTTCGCGGGTTAGATGGCCCAATCGACCCTCGAACATTTTTGTTCATGCTGAGGAAAGACCGAGATAGCCGCATTTCTATCGAAAGCACGCCAGACCATGTGACATCGCTATCGCAGTATCGACGGGGAGTGTACAGACATGATTTCTTTTTAACAAGAAAATTCGTTGCGTAGAATTACGAGTGCTGTGTCCTGTGATGCGACTCAAGTGTCGGCATAGGCAGGATAGGTCGTCCGCCCCTGATCGATAGTGAAATGAGCGCAGCAACGCGCCAAATGCATGATCGCGTGAGGGTTGCCCGCTTGCAGGGAGCCCTATCCATCCGTGAAGCAAACCCATTACAGGGGTCAGTCGCGGGGTCACATCTGACGATCCCCTGTGTCACGCTAGTTGTCACTTTATTATTTGGGAGAGACATAAGTAAAGGGTATCTGCAGCTTTCATCGAGCAAACCTTGGTGAAGGTTGGAGTTGGAATCGTCGGCAAATAACCACTCCCCAAAATTACGCACCGATCCACTAAGCATCTGATTATTATGGATTTCAGATTCCGGCCGGAGGCACTAACCTAACCAAGCTTGAAACCCGCGTCCTTCCCCGGACCAGCGGGTTTTTTGTTATCCAGCCCGCGCATGCCCTCTCCTTGACCCCCGCCCGCCTCATACCCTAATGTAGCGCCATGAGCACGCTCCCCCCCAGCGCCGACGTCCTCCAGATCGTCGACCAGGCCATGCAGGCCGCACACCACGAAACCGAAGCGGGCAACCTCGAGCAGGCGCTGGCCCTGTACGGGGCGGTGCTCGACCTCCAGCCCGGCCACGCCGGCGCCCACCACGCCGTGGGCGTGCTGGCCAGCCGCGCCGGCGATGCCGAGACGGCGATCCCGCATTTCGCCGCCGCCCTGGAAGCCGACCCCGGCCAGGAGGCCCACTGGCTGGCCTATCTCGCCGCCCTGATCGAGGCGCGCCAGTTCGCCGCCGCCGCTGAACTGCTCCAGCTCGGCCGGACCCACGGCCTGCAAGGTCAGGCGATCGACGACATCGAACGGCAGTTGGCCAGCTCGGGCGCGCCCGATAGCAGCGAGATCGACGCCGCCGCCGCCTTGTTCGCGCAGGGACGCACCGAGGAAGCGGAGCACGCCGCGCGTGCGCTCGTCGAACGCTTCCCCCAGCACTCATTCGGCTGGAAATTATTAGGTGGCATTTATCACCGGCGCGGCGACGCGCATGGGGCCCTGAATGCCATGGCCATGTCGGCCAGGTTCGACCCCGACGATGCCGAAACGCTCAGCAACCTGGGCATGCTCTTGATGCGCGCCAACCGGCTGGACGAATCGGAGAACGTGCTGCGGCGCGCCCTCGCGCTGCGGCCCGGCAACGTGGATGCCCACAACCACCTGGCCATCACCCTGGCCGAGCGTGGACGGCTGTCCGAGGCGCAGGCCAACGCCAACGCGGCGCTGGCGCTCGATCCGCGGCATGAAAAGGCGGCCATCACGCTTGCGCTGATCCTGCAGACCCAGGGCCGGCTGGTCGAAGCGGTGGCCGTCTATCGCGACTTGTTGGAGCGAAATCCGGAGCAGACCGATGCCCACAGCAATATGCTGTTCTGCCTGAGCGAAATGCCCGGGCTGACGCCGGACGCACTGTTCGCCGAACACCGGTTGTACGGCAAGCTGGTCGAACAAAGGACCGCGCCGCCCGCCGCCCTGGACAACACGCCGGAGCCGGAGCGGCGCCTGCGCGTCGGCTTCGTGTCGGGCGACCTGCGCAACCACGCGGTCGCCTCCTTCATCGAACCGGTCTTCGAGCGCCTCGGGCAGCGCCCCGGGCTGACGCTGCATGCCTACTACAACCATACCCTGGTCGACGCGGTCACCGAACGCCTGCGTGGCCACCTGCCCCATTGGCGCGATGTCGCCGCGCTCGACGATGAGGAACTGGAGCGGCAGGTGCGCGCCGACGGCATCGACATCCTGATCGACCTGTCGGGCCACACCGCCTTCAACCGGCTGCCCGCCTTCGCGCGCCGGCTGGCGCCGGTCCAGGCGTCCTGGATCGGCTATCCCGGCACCACCGGCCTGGCGGCGATGGATTACTACCTGGTCGACCGAAAATTCCTGCCTCACGGACAGTATGACCACCTGTTCGTGGAAAAACTGGTGCAGTTGCCGCTGTTGATACCCTTCGAGCCGGTGGCCAGCGCGCCCGACGTCGGCCCGTTGCCCGCCCTGGCCAACGGCTACGTCACGTTCGGCAGCTTCAACCGTCTCAGCAAGTTCAACAGCGAAGTGATCAAGGCCTGGGGGATGCTGCTGCGCGCGCTGCCCGATGCGCGGCTGCTGGTAGGCGGCATGCCGGAACAGCACGACCATGCCCAGCTGCGCGCCTGGCTGGACCACGAAGGCATCGCCGCGCACCGGGTCGACTTCCATGGCCGCATCGGGCTGAACGATTACCTGAAGCTGCACCAGCAGGTCGACCTGTGCCTCGACACCTTCCCGTACCCGGGCGGCACCACGACCATGCACGCCGGCTGGATGGGCGTGCCGACCCTGACCCTGGACGCAGGCACCGTGACCGGACGACAAACCGCCTGCTTCCTCGAGCATTGCGGGCTGCACCATTTCGTCGCGCACAGCGCCGACGATTTCGTCGCCAAGGGCCTGGCCATCTGCGGCGACCTGGCGGCGCTGGCGGCGCTGCGCGCCACCCTGCGCGAACGTTATGCGCTGCCCACGTCGGACTCCATGACCCGGGTCGCCGACGGCATCGAGCACGCGCTACGCCTGATGTGGCGCCGCTGGTGCCAGGGCCTGCCGCCGGCCAGCTTCGAGGCGACGCTGCCGCCCGGCCCGGCCGACGCCACGCGATAAGCGGCGCCGGGACGCCCGATTCGCCGGGCGCGCCGTCCCGCGCGCTCCGGCATGCCAAGACCATAATCCTTGAACAAGGAATGCACAAAAATGGTCGCTCAGGCGCTACAAAACCGCGCCAATCGTCTGTTCATTCCGGTCGCCAACAACATTTCCAGCCGGGAAAATGCCATACTTCGTGGTCATGCCTTACGGACAGAACTCTCCTGTCTTGACTACCCACGAATTCATGTTGCAACTATTTAACGCCCCTACCGACCCGTCCATGCTCGCCTATGGCGTCTATGAGCCACGCCTGGTCGTGCTGTCGCTGCTGGTGGCGATCTTTTCTTCCTGGATGGGCTTGCAGATCACCGGTCGCGCCAGCAGCAATCCCGCGCACCGCGCCATCGTGCTCGGCGCCGGCAGCCTGGCGCTGGGGGCCGGCGTGTGGTCGATGCATTTCATCGGCATGCTCGCCTTTAACCTGTGCACGCCGGTCCATTACGACCATGGCATCACCCTGCTGTCGGCCCTGCCCAGCATCGGCGCGTCCTGGGTCGCGCTCAACCTGATCTCGCGTCCCCAGCTGCGCCTGGCGCACCTGCTGGTGGGCGGGGTGCTGGTCGGCGCCGGTATCGGCGCCATGCACTACACCGGCATGGCCGGCATGCGCATGCGCCTCGACCTCCACTACGATCCTGCCATGTTCGCGCTGTCGATCGTGGTCGCGGTGGTGCTGGCCACGCTGGCGCTGGGCGTGCGCCATGGCCTGTCGCGCTGCAAGTCGATGACCGATGCGCGCCGCCTGCTGATCGCGGCGGTGGTGATGGGCTGCGCCATCGCCGGCATGCACTACACCGGCATGGCGGCGGCGCGCTTCTCCGGCGAGGTCGACCCGCTGGGCCTGAACGGTTCCAACAGCGACTTCCTGGCGCTGTCGATCACGCTCATCACGGTGGCGTTGTCGCTGGGCGTGGTGGCCACCAATGGCCTGCTGCGCTACCGCGAGATGTACCTCGGCCTGGCGCGCAGCGAAGCCTGGATGCGCGCGCTGCTCACCACCACCGTCGACGGCGTGATCACGGTCGGACGCGACGGCGCCATCACCGAATTCAACGCCTCGGCCGAGCGCATCTTCGGCTGGAAGCGCGACGAGATCGTCGGCCGCAACATCGCTGTGCTGCTCAACGAAAATGACCGCAAGTCCGAGCGCGGCCTGCTGTACGTGCTGTCCCGGGGCAGCCTGGAAGGCGTCAACACCAGCACCGAGACCTTCGGCCTGCGCAAGGACGGCAGCCTGGTGCCGGTGCGCGGCGCGATGGGGCACGCCAAGCTGGGCGACCAGGACCTGTTCGTCTGCTTCGTCACCGACATCAGCGAGCGGCGCGCCATGGAAGGGGCGCTGCGCGACAGCGAGCAGCAGTTCCGTTCCCTGATCGGCAACATCCCCGGCATCTCCTACCGCAGCAAGCTCAGTGGCGACTGGCCGATGGTCTTCATCAGCGACGCGGTCGAGCGCGTCACCGGCTATCCGGCCGCCGACTTCCTGGGCGAGCCGCCGCGGCGCGTGTTCGGGGCCCTGATCCATGCCGAAGACCGCATCCGGGTGGCGAAGGCGACCGGCGCCGCGCTGCGCGAAGGCCGGCCCTACCTGGTCGAATACCGCCTGCTGCACGCCGACGGCGGCGTGCGCTGGCTGTGGGAAAACGGCACCGCGGTGCGCGACGAGGCCGGCGACGTACAATGGCTGGACGGCGTCATCCTCGACATCACCGAGCGCCGCCAGATGGAAGAAGCGCTGCGCGCCGCCAAGGAAACCGCCGAGCAGGCCGCCGCCGCGCGCGCGACTTTCGTGGCCAATATGAGCCACGAGATCCGCACCCCGATGAATTCGATCCTGGGCTTCACCGACGTGCTGCTGGACGGCGACCTGGACGTGGAGCAGCGGCGCCACCTGGACACCATCCGCAGCGCCGGCCGCGCCCTGCTGCGCCTGCTCAACGAGATTCTCGACACCGCCAAGCTCGAAAAAGGCGCGGTGGAGCTGGAACAGAACGACTACAACCTGCTGTCGCTGATCGACGAACTGTCCTCGACCCTGGCCGCGAACGCGCGCGCCAAGGGCCTGCACCTGGACATCCAGTACGATCCGGCGCTGCCGACCGGCCTGCGCGGCGACGAGCTGCGCATGCGCCAGGTGCTGACCAACCTGCTGGACAACGCGATCAAGTTCACCGCCAGGGGCAGCGTGACGCTCAAGGTCGGCGCCGAAGGCGACCAGCTGTGCATCGCCGTGAGCGACACCGGGATCGGCATCGCGCCCGAGCGCCTGGCCGCCATCTTCGACCCGTTCACCCAGGCCGACGCCTCGATGACGCGCCGCTTCGGCGGCACCGGTCTCGGCACCACGATCAGCAAGCAGCTGGTCGAGCTGATGGGCGGCCGGATCTGGGCCGAGAGCGAGCTTGGATGCGGGACCACCTTCCACGTGCGGGTGCCGCTGGTGCTGGCGCGCTTCGCCAGCCAAGCGCCGCGCGTGCGCAGCGCCGCCGTGCTGCCGCCGCTGCGCGTGCTGGTGGCCGACGACGTGCCGCAGAACCTGGAATTGATGCAGCTCCTGATGACGCGCCGCGGCCACACCATGACCGCGGTGCGCGACGGCGCCGCCGTGGTCGAACTCGCGGCCAGCGGCGAATTCGACCTGGCGCTGATGGACTTCCAGATGCCGACCATGGACGGCCTGGCCGCCACCCGCGCGATCCGCGAGCAGGAACAGGCCAGCGGGCGCAGTCGCCTGCCGGTGATCGCGATGACGGCCAGCGTGCTGGCCGAACACCGCCAGGCCAGCGTCGACGCCGGCATGGACGGTTTCGCCAGCAAGCCGGTCGACTGGTTCGCGCTGTCGCACGAAATCGCGCGCGTGCTCGGACTGCCCGGCAGCGCGCCGGACGCACATGCCGCGCCCAATGCGGCGCGCGAAGTGCTGAACCGGCGCGCCGGCCTGCACCGCTGGAGCAACCGCGAGGACGCCTATGCCGAGGCGCTCGACCACTTCGCCCGCCAGTACGCCGCGCTGGGCCAGGCGCTGCGCCTGCACGCCGCCGGCGGCGAGCACCAGCAGCTGCGCATGTTGGCGCACAAGGTGCGCGGCGCGGCCGCCAACGTCGGCCTCGAGCTGCTGGCCGACTCCCTGGCCGGCCTGGAGCAGGCCACCGACGCGGTGCCGACCGATGCGCGCCAGGTCGCCAATGCCCTGGTGATGGCGAACAATGCGCTGGACGCGGCGCTCGAGGCGCTGCGCAGCGTCGCCGCGACGCCCGCGCCAGTCGCGCCGGGCAGCACGGTCGACCTGGCGCGCGCGCGGCGCGCCGCCGGCGTGCTGCTCGAGGCGCTGCGCCGCGGCGCCCTGAACGACGGCGCCATGGCCAGCCTGGCCGCGGCGCTGGCGGCGCATCCGGCCGCCACCCGCGTGACCCAGGTCCAGTCGGCGATCGCCGACTTCGACTTCGACCTCGCCCTCGGGCACCTGGAAGCCGTCATCGGCCTGCTGGGTGATGGGGCGCTTGACGACGTTTCCAACGAATCCCCAGCATGAGCCAACCGAATACCCGCCCGTTGATCCTCGCGGTCGACGACGAAGCCAGCAACCTGCAGCTGCTGCGCCAGATCCTGCAGGACCACTACCGCCTGCTGTTCGCCAAGGACGGCGCGCGCGCGCTCGAACTGGCGCGCCAGGAGCAGCCCGACCTGGTGCTGCTGGACGTGATGATGCCCGGGATGTCGGGCTACGAAGTGTGCGCCGCCCTCAAGGCGCACCCCGCCACCGCCTCGACCCCGGTGATTTTTGTCACCGCCCTGACCGAGACCGCCGACGAAGTCGAAGGCTTCGAGGCCGGCGCGGTCGACTACATCACCAAGCCGGTCAGCCCGCCGGTGGTGCGCGCGCGCGTGCGCACCCACCTGTCGCTGGTGCGGATGGAAGAGCTGCGCGCCAGCCGCCTCGAGATCGTGCAGCGCCTGGGCCTGGCGGCCGAGTACAAGGACAACGAGACCGGCCTGCACGTGATCCGCATGAGCCACTTCTCGCGCATCCTCGGCATCGCCGCCGGCATGACGGAGCATGAAGCCGACGACCTGCTGCACGCGGCGCCGATGCACGACGTGGGCAAGATCGGCATCCCCGACCGCATCCTGCAGAAACCGGGGCCGCTCGACGCCGAGGAATGGAAGATCATGCAGGGCCACGTGACGATCGGCGCCGAGATCATCGGCGAGCACGATGGCGGCATGCTGGCGCTGGCGCGCCAGATCGCGCTGACCCACCACGAGAAATACGATGGCAGCGGCTATCCGAACGGCCTGGCAGGAGAGGATATTCCGCTGGTGGGCAGGATCGTGGCGATCGCCGACGTGTTCGACGCGCTGACCTCGGTGCGGCCGTACAAGAAGGCCTGGACCGAAGAAGAAGCGGTCAATTTCTTGCGTGAACAGAAGGGCCGCCACTTCGATCCGCAGCTGGTGGAGCTGTTCGCCGACCAGATGCCGGCGATCCGCGAGATCAGGTCGAGGTGGGCGGAGACGGCCTGACTGACCCCGGGTCGGCGACCGTGCCGCTCGGCTTGACGGCGCGCCGCGCCACCAGCTCGTGGTACAGCGCCGTGTAGTTGGCCGCCATCTGCTCGGACGTGAACAGCTCTTCGAAGCGCTGCTCGGCGCGCCGGCCCATGGCGCGCGCCATGTCCGGGTTGTCCCACAAGGTGCGCATCGCCGCGCGCAGCGCCTGCGGGTCGGACGGCGGCACCACCAGGCCGGTGTCGCCATCGACGTTGATATAGGTGGTGCCGGTGCCGATCTCGCTCGAGATCATCGGCTTGCCGTACATCGCGCCTTCGAGCAGCGAGATGCCGAAGGCTTCCGAGCGCAGGTGAGACGGGAAAGCCACGGCATAGCACAGGGTCAGCAGCGCCGCCTTGTCCGGTTCGTCGATCGCCCCGACGAACATCACGTTGGACAGGCCCAGGCGCGCGGCCTGTTCCTTGAGCTCTCCCTCGATCGGCCCGGCGCCGACGATCACGATCGGATAGTCGAGACCCCTGGCCGCCTCGAGCAGGATGTGCAGGCCCTTGTAGTAGCGCAGCACGCCCACGAACAGGAAGAACTTCGGACCCACGCGCTCGCGCCAGTGCGCCAGGCGGGCCGGCTCGGGCTGCGGATAGGTGCCGCGGTCCAGGCCGAAGGGAATGACCGAGGTTTTTTGCCTGTAACGCGCCAGCACGGTCGACGACCCGAGGTAGTTGGGCGAGGTGGCGACGATCGCGTCGACGCTCTTGAGGAAGCGGTGCTTGAGCGGCTGGTACAGGCGCAGCAGGTGGCGCTGGCGCACGATGTCGGAGTGGTAGGTGACCACCGTCGGCTTGTCGACCCGGGCCATGAAATGGGCCAGGTCCATGAACGGCCAGGGGAAGTGGTAGTGCACCACGTCGGCCTGCTTCGCCAGGCGCGCCAGCGCGCCGATCGACTGCACCGAGATGGCGTTGGACGCGATCTCGGCATTGAGCGGCACGCGGTGGACCATATGGCCTTCGAATTCGAACGGGTCCAGCTTGTCCTGGCGCGACAGCGACAGCACCGTATTGCTCACGCCGAGGCGGCCGGTGCCCACGCACATCTGGCGGATCACCTGTTCGACCCCGCCCACCGAATCCGGGTGGTAGGTCTTGTAGAAATGAAGGACACGCATAATCAGCTCAGCTTACTGCGAAAGGACGGCACGGTACACCTCCGCCGTCAGGCGTGCGGTGTTTTGCCATGTGAGTTGTTCGGCGCGAGCGCGTCCGGCGGCGATACAGCGCGCGCGCGCAACACCGTCCGTGGCCAGGATGCGCATGGCGTCGGCGATGGCGCCGCTTGACGACGGATCGACCAGCAACGCCGCGTCGCCCGCGACTTCCGGCAGCGAGGTCGTGTTCGAGGCCACCACCGGCACGTTCGAGGCGAAGGCTTCCAGTACCGGAATGCCATAGCCCTCGTACAAGGAAGGAAAAACGAAGACGCCGGCGCCGGCATACAGGTCGCGCAATTGCCCATGGTCGGTCAAGCGATCCAGCCAGACCACGTTCTCGCCCGCCGCCTGCGCCGCCCTGATCGACGCCACCAGGGCTTCGCTGCGCGCGCCGGGCGCGCCGACGATCACCAGGCCGCGCTCGCCGCGCAAGGGGGCGGGCAGCGCGAGATACGCTTCCAGCAGGCGTCCGACGTTCTTGCGCGGCTGCAGGGTGCCAACGAAGAAGAAATAGCCAGGTTGCAGGCCGTAGGCATCGAGGGTTGCCTCGATCGAGCGCGGTGCGGGTGCGGCGAGCCATTCCTCGTCGACGCCGCAGGGCACCACCGAGATGCGCCGCTCGTCGACGCCGAAGCATTCGACCAGTTCGTCGATGGCGAAGTGCGACAGCGCGATCACGTGGTCGGCCTTGCGCGCCGCCTTGGCCTGGAGCCAGTTCTTGAGCTTGCGCAGGCGCGGGTTGCACCATTCCGGGTGCTTGATCGGCAGGGCATCGTGCAGGCTGGCCACCACCGGGCAATCCATGCGAACCACGCGGTAATCGGTCACGTGGAAGATATCGGCCGGCATGTGGACACGGTGCGCGCCGGGCGTCACCAGGTCGGTCAGGGTCGCCGCCTCGAACGATCGGGGGAAGGCCTGGCCGATGGAGATACCCGCATCGCCCTGGCGCAGGCGGGGCCAGGAAAACGGCGCCACCTCGCAGCCCGTTGCGGGCAGGTGCTGCATCAGGGCCCGGGTGTACACGCCGATGCCGTCCAGCCGGCCACCGGTCAAACCGGGCTCGACCATGGTCGTGCCCAGACCGACCTTGATGACTGCCGGTTTCACGCCCTGTACATCCAGTCCAGCGTCTCGTGCAGCGGGGTCGGCGCCAGGTCGCCGATCACGGCGGCCAGCTTGCGATTGCTGCCAGTCAGTTGAAGCACGTCGTTGGCGCGCACGAAGGCGGGATTCACCTGCACATCGATGCGGTAGCCGGCGATCTCGCCCATGGTCTCGATGACGCTCGAGAGCGAGTGCGGGGTGCCCGAGCAGACGTTGAAGGCTTCGCCGGCGGGCGCCGCCGCCAGCAGGCGGCGATAGCTGCGCGCCACCATGCGCACGTCGGAGAAATCACGCGCGATGGCGAGGTTGCCCAGTTCGATGCGTTGTTCGTTGCGGCGGAAGTGGTTGACGATCTTGGGCAGCAGGAAATTCTCGGCCTGGCCCACGCCGGTGTAATTGAATGGACGCACGATCGTGATCGGCAGCTTGTCCATCCACAGGCGCGCCATGTATTCCATCGCCAGCTTGCTGACCGCGTAGTCGTTGGCCGGCGCCGGCGGCACGCTTTCGTCGATCACCGGCACGTTGGCATTGCCGTAGATATTTGCCGACGACGCCAGCAGCACGCTGGTGGGACGATGCGCCCCGGCGGCCAATGCCTCCAGCAGGTTGCGCGTGCCCACCACGTTGACGCGGTAGATCGCCTCGACGTTGGCATGGCCCACGAAGGCGATGCCGGCCAGGTGGGCCACGACGTCGGGCCTGGCCTCGGCGACCATGGCGGCCACCGCGTCACGGTCGCACAGGTCGACCGCGAACATGTCGGGCCCGGTTTCCTCGCCCGGCATCACGGTGCCGAGCACGCGGTAACCCGCGGCGGTCAGCTCCTGCGCCAGGTAATGGCCGGTGAAGCCGCGCAGGCCCGTGATCAGGGCGCGGCGGCCCTCCCCTTCGCGCCCGCTCGCCTGCTTGGCGAGGGCGGAAACGTCATCCGTGGCCAGGCGCGTCATATCAGAACGAGAAGCCCTGTTCGTTGCGACGCAGGTCGGCGTCGACCATCATCTGGCACAGCTCTTCGAGCGTGGTCTTCGGCTCCCAGCCCAGCTCGCGCTTGGCTTTCTCGGGGTCGCCGATCAAGAGGTCGACTTCGGCCGGACGGTAGAACTTGGGCGAGACGCCCACCAGTTTCTTGCCGCTCTGGTTGCAGTGGGCGACCTCTTGCTCGCCCGAACCGCTCCAGTCGAGCGTGACATTGGCCGCCTTGAAGGCCATGGTGACGAAGTCGCGCACGGTCTCGGTGCGGTTGGTCGCCAGCACATAGGTATCGGGCTTGTCGGCCTGCAGCATGCGCCACATGCCTTCGACATATTCCTTGGCGAAGCCCCAGTCGCGCTTGGCGTCCATATTGCCCAGCTCCAGCAGCTCCAGCTTGCCCTGCACGATCTTGGCCACCGAATCGGTGATTTTGCGGGTCACGAACTCACGGCCGCGCAGCGGCGACTCGTGATTGAACAGGATGCCCGAGGAACCGAAGATGTCGTACGACTCTCGGTAATTGATGGTCATCCAGTGCGCGTACAGCTTGGCCACGCCATACGGGCTGCGCGGGTAGAACGGCGTATCTTCTTTTTGGGGAATGGCCTGCACCTTGCCGAACATTTCCGAGGTCGACGCCTGGTAGAAGCGGATCTTCGGATTGACGATGCGGATCGCTTCGAGCAGGTTGACGGCGCCCAGGCCGGTGATCGAGGCGGTGGTCACCGGCTGGTCGAAGGACACGCCGACGAAGCTCTGCGCCGCCAGGTTGTACACCTCGCCCGGCTGCGCCGTTTCGATCAGGCGCAGGCTCGAGGCCAGGTCGGTCAGGTCGTATTCGACCAGCGACAGGTTCGGATGCGAGGTGATGCCGAGCTCATCGATGCGCCAGAAATTGACCGAGCTCGAACGACGGTAGGTGCCGGTGACGTGATAGCCTTTTTCCAGAAGCAACTGGGCCAAATAGGCGCCATCCTGGCCGGTGATACCGGTGATGAGGGCTCGTTTGTTTTGCATGTTCTTGGATGGATATGAAGTGGTCTTGCGGGCGCCACGTACTACCTGACGAGCCCGGCGAAAGCAAGGATTGTAACAGAGGAGGTCGGTTTGCCTAATTGCACAACAGAAATGTGTGCAATTAAATCAACACTTATCTGAACATTATGACCCGAAAATGACGCGCTGCGACCGTCGCTTACGGTTTGTTACCAGTGTCTTTGCAAAACGACAAACGGCGACAGCTGGAGACAGGTGCACACAAAAACGCCTGCCCCGGCGCAAGGCGCGCGAGGCAGGCGTCAAGTACAAACCGGCTGAATGATTATCGCTGGGACACAGCGTCCACCACGGCCAGCGCCGTCATATTGACGATCCGGCGCACCGTCGCCGACGGGGTCAGGATGTGGACCGGACGCGCGCAGCCGAGCAGGACCGGGCCGATCGCGATGCCGTTGCCGGCCGCCGTCTTGAGCAGGTTGTACGAGATATTGGCGGCATCGATGTTCGGCAGCACCAGCAGGTTGGCGTCGCCCTTCAGGGTCGATTCCGGCATGATCTTGGCGCGGTTCTTGGCGTCGAGCGCGGCGTCGCCGTGCATCTCGCCGTCGACTTCCAGTTCCGGCTTCTTCTGCTGCACCAGGGCCAGGGCGGCGCGCATCTTCTGCGCCGACTCCGTGTTGGCGCTGCCGAAGTTCGAGTGCGACAACAGGGCCGCGCGCGGGCTGATGCCGAAGCGCTCCAGCTCTTCGGCCGCCATGATCGTGATCTCGGCCAGCTGCTCGGCGTTCGGGTTCTCGTTGACGTGGGTGTCGACCATGGCCAGCTGGCGTTCCGGCGTGATGATGAAGTTCATCGCCGCATAGACGTTGGCGCCGGCGCGCTTGCCCAGCACCTGGTCGATGAAGTCCAGGTGCATCTGGGTGGTGCCGTAGGTGCCGCAGATCATGCCGTCGGCTTCGCCCTTGTGGATCATCATGGCGCCGATCAGGGTGTGGCGGCGGCGCATGGCCAGCTTGGCCAGGTCCTGGGTCACGCCCTTGCGCATCACCATCTGGTGGTAGGTCGTCCAGTAGTCGCGGTAGCGCTCGTCGAAGTCGGGATTGATGACGTCGAAGTGCACGCCCAGCTTGAGGCGCAGGCCGAACTTCTCGATGCGCTGCTCCAGCACCGCCGGACGGCCGACCAGGATCGGGCGCGCCAGCTTTTCGTCGACCACCACCTGCACCGCGCGCAGCACGCGCTCGTCCTCGCCCTCGGCGTAGACGATGCGTTTCAGTTCGGCCGGGGCATCCTTGGCGACCTGGAACAGCGGCTTCATGAAGGTGCCGCTGCGGTACACGAACTGCTGCAGGTGTTCGGCGTAGGCCGCCAGGTCCTCGATCGGACGGCTGGCGACGCCGCCATCCATCGCGGCCTTGGCCACGGCCGGCGCGATATGGGTCAGCAGGCGCGGGTCGAACGGCATCGGGATCAGGTATTCCGGACCGAAGGACAGGTTCGAAATGCCGTAGGCCGAGGCCACGATGTCCGACTGCTCGGCATGGGCCAGGTCGGCGATCGCGTGCACCACCGCGATTTCCATCTCGCGCGTGATGGTGGTCGCGCCGCAGTCCAGTGCGCCGCGGAACATATAGGGGAAGCACAGGACGTTGTTGACCTGGTTCGGATAGTCCGAACGGCCGGTAGCGATGATGGCGTCGCCGCGCACCGCCTTGACGTCTTCCGGCAGGATTTCCGGATTCGGATTGGCCAGCGCCAGGATCAGCGGGTTCGGGGCCATCTTGGCCACCATGTCCTGCTTGAGCACGCCGCCGGCGGACAGGCCCAGGAAGATGTCGGCGCCGGGGATGACGTCGGCCAGCGAACGGTGCGGCGTGTCTTGCGCAAAGCGTTCCTTGTCCGGGTCCATCAGCTCGACGCGACCTTTATAGACGACACCGGCCAGGTCGGTGACGAAGATGTTCTCGATCGGGAAGCCCAGGTCGACGATCAGGTCGAGGCAGGCCAGCGCGGCCGCGCCGGCGCCCGAGACCACCAGCTTGCATTCCTTGATGCTCTTGCCGACGACTTTCAGGCCGTTCAGGATGGCGGAGCCGACGATGATCGCGGTGCCGTGCTGGTCGTCGTGGAAGACCGGGATCTTCATCCGCTCGCGCAGCTTGCGCTCGATGTAGAAGCACTCGGGCGCCTTGATGTCTTCCAGGTTCACGCCGCCAAAAGTCGGCTCGAGCGCGGCGATGATGTCGACCAGCTTGTCGGGATCGGTCTCATTGATCTCGATGTCGAACACGTCGATCGCGGCGAACTTCTTGAACAGCACGCCCTTGCCTTCCATGACCGGCTTCGACGCCAGCGGACCGATATTGCCCAGGCCCAGCACGGCGGTGCCGTTGGAGATCACGGCGACCAGGTTGCCGCGCGCGGTGTACTTGTAGGCGGCGGCCGGATCCTTGACGATTTCCTCGCAAGGGGCGGCCACGCCCGGCGAATAGGCCAGCGCCAGGTCGCGCTGGTTCAGCAGGCCCTTGGTGGGCGCCACGCTGATCTTGCCGGGACGGGGGAACTGGTGATACTCGAGCG
The DNA here is from genome assembly GCF_050434365.1 of Massilia sp. UYP32. Taxonomy (NCBI): domain Bacteria; kingdom Pseudomonadati; phylum Pseudomonadota; class Betaproteobacteria; order Burkholderiales; family Oxalobacteraceae; genus Massilia; species Massilia sp. UYP32. The sequence goes on along the minus strand of NZ_JBNDIK010000021.1, from coordinate 74,596 downwards.
CTGCTTGACGCAGTTGCTGACGTAATTCTTCTTTTTTGTCAGATGACGAATCCATGCTGGGCAGCCTTCCTGAAGCAAAACGGGACTTTCGATTCTATCAGACAGCATGTTGTCAATGGCTACGTATTTTCACCACACTTATGTGCGGTTGCAGCAATTCCCGGCAGGCCAACGGGGGGCGGTACAATCGCCGCCATGCTTTCCGAATTCGACCTCATCAAGCGCTTTTTTCACCGCGAGCGCCCCGGCCGCCCTGATGTCGCGCTGGGCATCGGCGACGACTGCGCCCTGCTCGCCCCGACGCCCGGCCGCCAGATTGCGATCTCGTCCGACATGCTGGTCGAAGACCGCCATTTCTTCGCCGGCGCCGATCCCTTCATGCTGGGCCACAAGGCGCTGGCCGTGAACCTGTCGGACCTGGCCGCGATGGGCGCCCGGCCGGTCGCCTTTACCTTGGCGCTGGCCTTGCCGCGCGCCGACGAGGCATGGCTCGACGGTTTCTCGCGCGGCCTGTTCGCGCTGGCCGACGAACACGGTTGCGAACTGATCGGCGGCGACACCACCAAGGGGCCGCTGAATATCTGCATCACCGTGTTCGGCGAAACCGTTCCCGGCCATGCGCTGCGGCGCGCGCATGCGCGTCCCGGCGACGACATCTGGATCTCGGGCACGCTGGGCGATGCGCGCCTGGCGCTGGCCGGCTATTGGAAAGAGGTCGAACTCTCCCCGGAGGCGCATGCGCAGGCCGCGCCAAGGCTGCACATGCCCACGCCGCGCGTGGCCCTGGGCCTGGCCCTGGCCGCGGCGCCGATTGCGCACGCCGCGCTCGACATCTCGGATGGCCTGGTGGGCGACCTGGGGCACATCCTGGCGGCGTCAAGCGTCGGCGCCACGCTCGACGTCGACGCATTGCCGGAGGGCCCGGCGCTGGCGCGCCACGACCGCGCACTGCGGCGCCGCTTCACCGCGGCCGGCGGCGACGATTACGAACTGTGCTTCACGGCCCCCGTTGCACGGCGCGCGGCGGTGCTGGAAGCCGCGGCGCTGGCCGCCACGCCGGTCACCCGGGTCGGCGCGATCGAGACCGCCCCCGGCCTGCGCCTGGTCGACGCGCACGGCGCGCCGCTCCACCTGGGCTTGACAGGCTGGGATCACTTCAGCGGCAGCTGACTATCTCAGTGCGATGGCGCGCACGCCGGATTGAAACGTCGCTTGACTAACCTCCCTACCAGAAGGTAGGATTCCAGCATGAAGAAACTGTCCAACACCTCGGAAGACATCCTGACCTGCGCGCGCGCCCTGATCGTGGCCGGTGGCTACAACGGCTTCAGCTACGCGGATATCGCCGACGTGGTCGGCGTCCGCAAGGCCAGCATTCATCACCACTTTCCGAACAAGGTCGACCTGGTGAAGGCCATCGTCGTGCAGCACCGCCAGGCGACGGCTGACGGGATCGAGCGGCTGCAGCAGGCGATTCCCGACCCGCTGGCCATGTTGCGTGCCTATACCCAGTACTGGGAAAAATGTATCGAGGACTTGAGCGCGCCGTTCTGCGTGTGCGCCCTGCTCGCCGGCGAACTGCCGATCCTGCCGGCTGACGTGGCGGTCGAGGTGCGCGGCTACTTCCGCTTCCTGTCGGGCTGGATGGCCTCGGTGCTGGAACGGGGCGTCCAGCAAGGCACGATCCGGCTGATGCAGCCGCCCGAGGTCGAAGCCGAGGTCTTCATGGCCACCGTGCACGGCGCCATGCTGTCGGCACGTGCCTATGGCGATGCGAAGGTGTTCGGCGCCATTACGGCCGCCCAGCTGGCGCGCGTCGAGGCGCCGGCTTGAAAACGATTCCGGTCCGGCAGACCGGCTTTTTTTTAACTCAACGGCCTACCAACTAGTAGGTAAATAAATGGAGGACATCATGAACCACGACACCAACCTTGCCGGCGGCACCCATGAAGGCTGGCTCAAACGCTACTACTTCGTGCGCGCCGTCTTTTCCAGCGCCTGGGTGCTTGCGGTGCTGGCGGTCGCGCCGCATTCGACGCTTGCCGGCGCCGTGCTGCTGGTCGCCTATCCCGCCTGGGATGCCTTCGCCAACCTGGTCGACGCCCGCCGCAGCGGCGGACTGGCGGCGAATCGCACCCAGTTGCTGAACGTCGTCGCAAGCCTGGTCGTGGCGCTGGCGCTGGCCGTCGCCCTGCCCGACATGCACCGCGTGCTGGCCGTGTTCGGCGCCTGGGCCATCCTGTCCGGCCTGCTGCAACTGGGCACCGGCGTACGGCGCTGGAAAACCCATGGCGCCCAGTGGGCGATGGTCCTGAGCGGCGCACAGTCGGCGCTGGCCGGGGCCGTATTCATCGGACAGGCGCGCATGCCGGCCGAGCCGACGGTCGCCACCGTGGCCGGCTACGCGGGCTTCGGCGCTTTCTACTTCCTGGTCTCGGCGCTGCTCTTGCACTTCCGCCCGCGGCGCCTCAGGGCCGGCTAGCGCATGGCGCTGGAATCGCATCCCGTGGTCACGCCGCTCGGGCCGCGCTTCATCCACGGCGCGGTCGAGATCGATCAGTCGTTTCGCGCCAACCCGGGTCCAACTGCAGCAGATGCAGCAGATGTACCAATCGAATTAAGACAAACCGGCCTTGCGCACTGCGCTGCGTACGGGTTAATTTGCAAACCGCTGCTACTGCCAACAAGTAACAAGCCAGACCCTAGGCCGCCGCCTCGCCGCGCTGGTCCTCCTCGCGCGGCGTCTTGCGGTCGTCATACGGCCCGTACGTCATCCAGTAATGCCGGAACGCGAGCCGGACATTGTCGCGCAGCTGCTGGTCGTCCCACGGCTTGGTGTAGAAGCGGTAGATCGCGCCGCGGTTGATCGAATCGAGCACCGAGTCCACTCCGGTATAGCCCGACAGGATGATGCGGATGGTCTCGGGATACATCTCCTTGACCTTGCTGAGGAATTCGGTGCCGCTCATCACCGGCATGCGCTGGTCGCACAGGATCACGTGCACGCGGTACAGCGCCAGCAATTCGAAGCCCTCGGCCGGCGACGACGCGGTCAGCACGCGGTAGCCGTCGCGCCGGAACAGGCGGTGCAGCGCGGTGAGCACGTTCGGGTCGTCGTCGACGACGAGCAGGGTCTGCACCTTGTCGTCGGCGGCCTGCTTTTCTTCGGGCTTGGCGCGGTTGGACAGCACCATCTCGGCCAGCTGGTCGGCCGGCAGCGCGCGCGAGAAATAAAAGCCCTGGATCTGGTCGCAGCGGTGGCGCCGCAGGTAGGCCATCTGGGCGCGCGTCTCGACGCCCTCGGCGATCACCTGCATGTGCAGGCTGTGCGCCATGCTGATGATGGCCAGCGCGATGGCGGCGTCGTCCGGATTGTTGACGATGTCGCGCACGAACGCGATGTCGATCTTGAGCTTGTCGATCGGGAAGCGCTTCAGGTAGGCCAGGCTCGAATAGCCGGTGCCGAAATCGTCGATCGCGATGCGGATCCCGAGCGCCTTCAGGCGCGTGAGCACCTCGGTGGTGCGCTCGGCGTTCTGCATCAGCGCGCTCTCGGTCAGCTCCAGCTCCAGCAGCCCCGGTTCGACGTCGTGGCGCGCCAGCGCGTCCCTGATCACGCCCTCCAGGTCGCCCTCGACGAACTGGCGGCTCGACACGTTCACCGCCACCCGCACGTCGCGCACGCCGGCCGCGTTCCAGGCCGCGATCTGGCGGCAGGCTTCGTCGATGATCCAGTCGCCGACCCGCACCACCAGGCCCGTCTCTTCCATCACCGGCACGAATTCGGCCGGATACACCAGGCCGTAGCCGGGGCGGTGCCAGCGCAGCAAGGCCTCGGTGCCGGCGATGCGGCCGGTGTTCAATTCCATCTTGGGCTGGAAGTGCAGCACGAACTGGGAATCTTCGAGCGCGCCGCGCAGGGCCAGCTCGAGGTCCAGGCGCGCCAGCACCTGCACGTTCATGCCGGCCGTGAAGAAGCGGTAGCCGTCGCGGCCGGCCTCTTTGGCGCGCACCATGGCGGTATCGGCGTACTTGACCAGCGCGCCCGGATCGGTCGTGTCGTCCGGGTACATGGCGATGCCGATGCTGGCCGTCAGCGCGGCCGGCTGGCCGTGCAGGTCGAACGGCAGGCGCAGGGAATCGCGCACGTCGTTGGCCATGTTCACCGCGTCCTGCTGCTCGCGCGGCATGGTGAGGATCAGCGCGAACTCGTCGCCGCCCAGGCGGCCGACCGAATCGCGCACCTTCACGCAGCGCACCAGGCGCGTGCTGAACTGGCGCAGCAGCTCGTCGCCGCCGCGCGTGCCGAGCGTGTCGTTGATCACCTTGAAGCGGTCGAGCGTGATGCACAGGACCGCCACGCGCCAGTTCTTGTCCTGGGCCAGCTCGATGGTGTCGCGCAGGTTTTCGAAGAACAGGGTGCGGTTCGGCAGGCCGGTCAGGGCGTCGTAGCTGGCCGCATGGCGCAGGTTTTCCTGGGCCTGCAGGCGCTCGCTGATGTCGCGCGCCACCGCGATCAGCATGCGCTGCGCGGCGTGCCCGACGTCCTGTTCCTGCAGCTTCCAGCTGATCTCGACCGCCACCGAGCCCTCGCCGCCGGCGCGCAGCAGTTCGGTCTCGACGATGTCGGCCTCGGACTCGGACTCGCCATCGTGGGCGGGGCGGCCGCCCAGCAGGCGTTCGAGCTGGGTGCGCGTGGCCAGGCCCAGCGCCACCGGGTCGATGCGCAGCAGCGCGTCGCGCGAAAATCCCAGCATGCGGCAGGCGCCTTCCGACACGTCGACCATCGCCATGCTGGCGGTGTCGATCAGGAACAGGGCGTCGGGCGTGGCGTCCATCGCGCCGCGAAAGCGCGCCAGTTCGGCGGTGCGCTCGCGCACCTGGCGCTCCAGCTGGCTGCCGTAGTCGAGCGACTCGCGGTGCAGCAGGCGCACCTCGAGCAGGTTGCGGATGCGCGTCATCACCTCGACCGTGTCGATGGGCTTGCCGATGAAGTCGCGCGCGCCGGCTTCGAGCGCCGCCAGTTTCTTGTCCGGCTCGGCCGTCACCACCAGCACCGGCAGCCAGGAATCGCTCTCCAGCGGCTTCAGGGCCTCCATCACCTCGAAGCCGTCCATGCCCGGCATGTGCAGGTCGAGGATGATCAGGTCGAAGCGGTGCTTGAGGTGCAGCGCCACCACCTGGCGCGGATCGTAGGTCGAGCTGACGTTCTCATAGCCGGTGGTCTTGAGGAGGTATTCGAGCAGCTGCACGTTCACCGGCTCGTCGTCGACGACGAGGATGCGCGCGCGCCGGATGTCGGACAGGGAAATCATCTGGCCTTCCTTTCGCCTGGCTGGCCCGTCCCGGGCCGCTGCGCCAGCGTACTGTTGATCGCTTCGGTGAATTTTTCGATGTCGATTGGCTTGGTGAGATAGCGGTGGAAGCCCGCCGCCATGCCGCGCTCGATGTCGCGCGGCATGGCGTTGGCCGTCAGCGCGATCACGGGGATCCAGGTGGTCTCGGGATCGGCGCGCAGCTGGCGCAGCACCTCGAAGCCGCTCATCCCCGGCAGGTTCAGGTCCATCAGGATGGCGTCCGGGCGGTGCGCCTTGGCCAGCTCCAGGCCGAGGTGGCCGTCGGGGGCCGACAGCAGGCGCAGGTCGCGCCGGAAGGCGACGATTTCCTCCACCAGCCGCAGGTTGGCCGGATTGTCCTCGACGTACAGCACCAGGTGCGGCTCGCCTTCGGCGGGCGGGGCGCTCGGCGCCGCCTGCGCCTCCGGGCCGCGCTCGGGCAGCGCCGACGCCAGCGGCGCGGTGCTGCCCAGTTCGATCGAGAACACGCTGCCCACGCCCGGGCTGCTGGTGACGCCGATCTCGCCGCCCATCAGTTCCACCAGTCGCCTGGTCACCACCAGGCCGATGCCGGTGCCTTCCTGGGCGCCGGCTTCCTGGCCCAGGCGGTTGAACGGCTGGAACAGGTTGGCCAGCTGCTCCGGATTCAGGCCGTGGCCGGTGTCCTGCACCGACAGGCGCAGGCGCTCCGGCCCCGACTGCTCGCAGGAGACGACGACCGCGCCCTCTTCGCGGTTGTACTTGACCGCGTTCGACAACAGGTTGAGCAGCACCTGTTTCAGGCGCGTGCGGTCGGCCATCACCACCGCGCCGTCCACCGCCGGGAACAGGGCGCGCACCTTGCGGGTGGCGGCGATCGGCTCGATCATGGTGCGCACTTCGAGCAGGATGTCGGCCAGGGCCACCGGTTCCATCGACAGCGTGATGGTGCCCGATTCGACCTTGGCCAGGTCGAGGATCTCGTTGATCAGGGTGAGCAGGTGGCGGCCCGACTTGAGGATGTGGTTCGCGAATTCCTTCTTCTGCTCCAGGGTCGAGGGCAGCGTGTCGGAGGTGAGGATCTGGGCGAAGCCGAGGATCGCGTTGAGCGGGGTGCGCAGCTCGTGGCTCATCGAGGACAGGAAGGCCGACTTGGCCTGGTTGGCGCTCTTCGCCTCCTCGTTGGCGTTGGCCAGTTCGGCGTTGGCCAGCGCCAGCTGCAGGGTACGCTCATCGACTCTTTGTTCCAGCTGCTCGTTCAGGCGCATCACTTCCTGCTGGGCGCGCGTGCGCTGCTGGGCTTCGCGCAGGATGGTGCTGTGCGTGTCTTCCAGCTCGCGGGTGCGGCCCTCGATCTCGGTCAGCATGGCGTTGAAGGAGTCGGCCAGCTCGGCCGCCTCGTCGTCGCCGATGCGCGGCGCGCGGCGCGAATAGTCACGCGTGGCCACCACCTCGCGCGCCACCTCGGTGACCGCAAGGATCGGCGCCGTGATCACGCGTCCCAGGCGCCACATCAAGAGGTAGGCGATCGCCATCGCCAGCAGGGTCACCCCGGCGGCGATGGCGAGATAGTCGAGGGTGCGCGCCAGCAGCCGGTTCTCGGCGCGCAGCACGACGGTGCCCACCGTGTCGCCATTCTCGATGATGGGCTGGCGCACCACCAGTTCCGCGCCGTCTTCGCGGGTCGGGCTCGCCGCGTCCAGGCGTTGGGGAATATCGCGTGGCTCGCCGGCGGCGGCGTAGGAAGCGAACAGCTTGCCCCGGGAATCGTAGATGGCGGCGGCGCGCACCAGGGGACTGGTGCGCAGCAGCGCCAGGTTCTCGTTGGCCAGGCGCGGATCGTCGAAGCTCAGCGCGGCGGACGTCATGTGGCCGACCAGTTCGGCCTGAGTCGAGAGGTCGTTGACCAGGGCGCGGTGGTAACTGCGCAAGTCATAGCCGATCACGATCGCGATCGAGACCAGCAGCGCGACGAACGTGGTCATCATCACCACCGCCACCAGCTTCTTGCGGATAGAGCGCTGGCGGCTCATGCTTCCTCCACGGACCGCTCACGGGAACGCATGCGCGGCATGTAAAAGTTCTAACAAAGACGAGAAATCGGTCATCCCAGCATAACAGCACGCTTGTGCTGTGTGTCGCACGAAACATTTATCAAGCCGGGCCGGGACAAGAGCGCGGCTGGCACTGTAAACGTTCGCATGCGGTTTGGGTAGGCATTTTTGAAATTTTGGCATGTCGTGCGCTCGTGCAGCGCGCTAGAATGAAGCAAGTCCGACCGGTTTCCCGACGTGGCACCCGCCCGGCCGGCGGCTTGCAAAGGAGACCCACGTGACGAACGAACTCATCGACCTTGCCCAGAAAGTCAGCGACACCCTCGGCCCCAGGAACCTGATGCTGGCCGCCGCCGAATCCTGCACCGGCGGCGGCATCGCCTACACGCTCACCGCCATCCCCGGCTCGGGCGACTGGTTCGACTGCGGCTTCGTGACTTATTCGAACACCGCCAAGAACGAGATGCTGGACGTGCCCGACGCCGTGATCGCCCAGTTCGGCGCGGTCAGCGAAGAGGTAGCCGCCGCCATGGCCGCGGGCGCCGTGGCCAACAGCAATGCCGACATCGGCGTCTCGACCACCGGCATCGCCGGCCCGACCGGCGCCGTGCCCGGCAAGCCGATCGGCACCGTGTGCTTCGGCTGGGCGCGCGGCGACCATGTCCACACCGAACGCCTGGTGTTCCCCGGCGACCGCGAGGCGGTGCGCGAGCAGGCCATCGCCCACGCGCTGCGCGGCATCCTGCGCCTGGTGGAATAAGGCGGGCGATGGCGCCAGCATCCGGCCCGGTCGCGGGCGCCATCCTGCTGACGCTGGCCTTGTTGCCGTGCGTCGCCCAGGCGGATGCATCCACGGCGCATACAGTCTACGCGGCCGGCGACATCGCGCGCTGCAAGCATCCCGATCCGCGCTGGTCGGGCGCCGCCGCCACCGCGACCCTGGTCGAATGGGCGCTGCGCGCCGACCCCAGGGCCGTGGTGCTCACCCTGGGCGACCACACTTATCCGAATGGCACGGCGCGCGAATTCGCCGACTGCTATGGCCCGACCTGGGGGCGCTTTCGCGCGCGCACCTGGCCGGCGCCGGGCAACCACGAATACAACACCAAAGACGCCCTGCCCTATTTCGACTATTTCGGCGACCGCGCGCGCGGGGTCGACGGCAATGGCTATTACAGCCTGCGGCTGGGCAGCTGGCTGCTCGTGTCGCTCAACAGCAACCTGAAGGGCGACCAGCACGCGGCCCAGCTGGCGTGGCTGCGCGCCGAGCTGGAACGCAGCACCGCCTCTTGCACTCTCGCGTTCTGGCACCATCCTGCCTTCAGTTCCGGCGGCCACCGCGGCCCGGGCCGCATGCACGATGCCTGGGACATCCTGCATCGGGCCGGGGCCGAGCTGGTGCTGTCCGGCCACGACCACGACTACGAGCGTTTCGCGCCGCAGGATGCCCGGGGGCGGCCGGACCGCGCGCGCGGCCTGCGCCAGTTCGTGGTCGGCACCGGCGGCGCCTACGCCACGCCTTTCCTGCGTATCCGGGATAATAGCGAGGTGCGCGAAGCCAGCTTCGACGGCGTGCTGCGTCTGCGGCTGCTGGAGAATGGCTATGAGTGGCAATTCCTGGCCGCCGACCCGGAGCGGGTGCCGGCCGGGGCGACGCTCGACCGCGGCATCGGCAGTTGTCATTGAATTACGGAGAGTATTTGAACATTTCCACCCTGATGGTCCCGGTGATGCTGGCCGCCGCTCCGGCTAGCGCGGCGGGCCAGGTCCCGGACCAGCCCCCTGCGACCGCCTCGGCGCCGGTCCCGTCGATCGCCTTCGAAAAAACCGTGCTGCCCAACGGCCTGCAGCTGATCCTGGTCGAGGACAAGCGCCTGCCGATCGTGGCCGTCAACCTGTGGTACCACGTGGGCCCGGCCAACGAGGCGCCCGGCCTGACCGGCTTCGCCCACCTGTTCGAGCACATGATGTTCGCCGCCACCCGCCACATCCCGCGCGGCGAGGCCGACCGCCTGCTCGAAGGCGCCGGCGCGACCGACAGCAATGGCGGCACCGGCTTCGACAGCACCAGCTACTACGACACGGTGCCGAGCAACCAGCTGGAACTGGCGCTGTGGGTGCATGCCGACCGCATGGGCTACCTGCTGGACGTGCTCGACCAGCAGGCCTTGAGCAACCAGCAGGACGTGGTGCGCAACGAGCGCCGCCAGACCGTCGAGGGCGAGCCGTATGGCCTGGTCGAGGAAGCGCTGCTGCAGACGCTGTTCCCCAAGGGCCATCCATACGCGGCCTCGATCATCGGCTCGCACGCCGACATCCAGGGCGCGCGGCTGGAAGACGTGCGCGCATTCTTCACCAATTACTATGGCCCCAACAACGCCAGCCTGGTGATCGCCGGCGACATCGACAAGGGCAGGACGCGCGAACTGGTGCAGCGCTATTTCGGCAGCCTGCGGCGCGGGCCGGACGTCGTGCGTCCCACGGTGGTCACGCCTTCGATCACGGCCGAGCGCCGCGTCGTGGTGCGCGACCGGGTCGAGCTGCCGCGCGTGTTCATGGGCTGGCTGACGCCAGCCGCCTACCAGCCGGGCGACGCCGAGCTGGCGGTGGCCGCCACCATCCTCGGCGGCGGCAAATCGAGCCGCCTGTACAAATCGCTGGTGTACGAACGCCAGATCGCGCAAGACGTGTCGAGCACCCAGACCTCGCTGGCCTTGAGCTCGACCTTCGTGGTCGACGTCACCGCGCGCGCCGGCCACACGCCGCAGGAACTGGAAGCGGCGATCGACGCCGAGCTGGAACGGCTGCGCAAGGACGGCCCGACCGAACGGGAAGTCGAACGCGCCCGCAACAGCCTGGAGACGGCCCTGCTGGCGTCGCTCGAAAAGCTCGGCGGCGACGGCCTGGCCGAGCAGCTCAACCACTACAACCTGTACACGGGCGACCCGGGCTACCTGGCCAGGGACCTGGCGCGCCTGCGCAGCATCGACGCGGCGGCCGTGCAGCGCGCGGTGCAGACCTGGCTCAAGCCGGAGGCGCGCGCCGTGGTGACCGGCGTGCCCGGCAAGCCGAAGGTCGACGATCCGCGCGCGTCCAAGCCGGTCAAGACCGCGCCGCAGCCCGCCCAAGCTGCGCTCAACGAGGCCGAACCGTGGCGTGCGACGCCGCCCGTGGCCGGCCCGACGCCAAAGGTGACGCTGCCGCGCGGAGAGAGCTTCAAGCTCAAGAACGGTTTGACTGTGATCCACCACCACAATCCGGCGCTGCCGCTGGTCTCGAGCCAGCTGGTGGTGAAAAGCGGCGGCGCGGCCAATCCGGTCAAGCTGCCCGGCCTGGCCGGCTTCACGGCCCAGATGCTGGAAGAAGGCACGGCCACGCGCAGCGCGCCGCAGATCGCGGACGAGATCGCGCAACTGGGCGCCTTCATGGACACCGGCAGCAGCGACGACGTCTCGACCGTGTCGCTGCTGGCGCTGCGCGCGACCTTTGCGCGCGCACTCGAGGTGGTGGCCGACATCGTCCAGCATCCGGCCTTCCCGGCGGCCGAGATCGAGCGCCAGCGGCAGGACCGCCTGGGTTCCCTGACGCAGCAGCGCGACGACCCTGAAACAGTGGCAGCCCTCGCCGCGGCGGGCGCCCTGTTCGGCAGCGGGCATCCGAAGGCCTATGGCCAGCTGGGGCTCGAAGACGCGATCCGCGCCACTACCCGTGCGGACATCGCCGGCTTCTGGCAGCGCCACTACGTGCCCTCTAATGCGGCGCTGGTGGTCACCGGCGACATCACGCGCGCCGAGCTGGAAGCGCTGGCCGTGGCGCAATTCGGCGCCTGGCCGGCCGCCGACGCACCCGAGGTGAAGCCGGCCGAGACCCGTCCCACGGCGGCGCGCCTGGTGCTGGTCGACCAGCCGGACGCCGGTCAAACGGCGCTGCAGGTGGCCTGCATGGGCCCGAGTCGCGACACGCCCGACTTCCCGGCCCTGCAAGTGATGAACGGCGCGCTGGGCGGCATGTTCTCGAGCCGGCTCAACAACAACCTGCGCGAAACCAAAGGCTATACCTACGGCATCTACTCGCACTTCGACTACGACCGCACTCCGGCGCCGTTCTCGGTCGAGGCCAGCGTACAGCAGGACGCCACCGGAGAATCGGTGCGCGAGATCCTGCGCGAGATCGCGGCCATGCGCGAACAGCCCTTGTCGCAGGCCGAACTCGACGCGGCGCGCAATGCCCAGCTATTGTCGCTGCCGGGCCAGTTCGAGACCAATGCCGACATCGGCGCCAGCCTGACCGAGTTGTTCGTGTATGGCCTGGCGCCGGATTACTACGATCGCCTGGCGCGGGAGCTGGCGCAGGTCGGCGTGGAAGACGTGCGGAGAGTCGCGCGGGAGTATCTCGATCCGGACCGGATGATCGTGGTGGCGGTGGGCGAGCGGCGCAAGATCCTGCCGCAGTTGCAGAAGCTCGGGCTGGGACAGCCTGAAGAGCGCGACGACGACGGCCAGCCGCTGGACACGAAACGACGCTGAACAACACCGCGCTTGCCCGGCGCGGTTGTTTTCGCCTAACATATGAACATCTATTCACATGTTAGAGCCAAACTTGACGACCGCACACCCGCCTGCCCAACCGATCGCCCCACCGCCCGAGGAAGCGATCGGCCAGCTGGCCGACCTGTTCCACCTGCTGGGCGACCCGACCCGGCTGCGCATCGTGCTGGCTTGCCTGGCCCAGCCGACGGCGGTGGGCGATATCGCGGCCGGCCTGATGCTGTCCAGCTCGCTGGTCAGCCACCACCTGCGCCTGCTGCGCGCGGCCCGCATCGTCAAGGCCGAGCGCCAGGGCAAGCAGGTCTTTTATTCGGCTGCCGACGCCCACATCAGCAGCCTGCTCTCCACCATGTTCGAACACATCGCCGAACCCGCCAACGGAATGGACGCATGAACCACGCACACGACCACCAGCACGGACACGATCATCACGACCACGATCACGGCCATTCCCATGGCTTCGGACACCACCACCACCACATGCCCTCGCCCGATGGCCATGGCCGCGCCTTCGCACTGGCGATCGGCCTGAACCTGGCCTTCGTCATCGTCGAGTTCACCTACGGCTTCATCGCCCACTCCACCGCGCTGATGGCCGACGCCGGCCACAACCTGTCCGACGTGCTGGGCCTGATGCTGGCCTGGGGCGCCGCCCTGCTGGCCAAGAGCGCGCCCAAGGGCCGCTACACCTATGGCCTGCGCGGCTCGTCGATCCTGGCGGCGCTGGGCAACGGCCTGCTGCTGATGGTGGCCTGCGGCGCCATCGCCTGGGAGGCGGTGCAGCGCATCGCCGAGCCGGCGCCGGTGGCCGGCGCCACGGTCTCGATCGTGGCCGCCATTGGCGTCGTCATCAACGGCTTCTCGGCCTGGTTGTTTTTAGCCGGCAGCAAGGGCGACCTGAACATCCGCGGCGCCTACCTGCACATGGCGGCCGACGCCGCGCTGTCGCTGGGCGTGGTCATCTCGGGCCTGGCGATCATGTATTCGGGCTGGACCTGGATCGATCCGATCGTGAGCCTGGGGATCGTGGTGGTGATCGTGATCGGCACCTGGTCGCTGCTGCGCGAGTCGGTGCAGCTGTCGATGGCGGCCGTGCCGCCGAACGTCGACGCGGGCAAGGTGCAGGCCTTCCTGGCCGGCCAGCCCGGCGTGACCGAAGTCCATGACCTGCATATCTGGGCCATGAGCACGACCGAAACCGCGCTCACCGCCCACCTGGTGATCCCGGGCGGCTACCCGGGCGACGCGACGCTCGACGCCATCGAACACACGTTGCGCGAAAAGTATGCGATCCACCACTCCACGCTGCAGGTGGAACAGGGGACGATCCATCACCACTGCACCTTGCAGGGCCACGCGCACTGACGAGGTTCAGCCTGCCAGGTTGGCGTACAGTGCCGTGCTGAGGTAACGCTCGCCGAACGAGGGGATGATGACGACGATCAGCTTGCCTGCGTTCTCCGGCCGGCGCGCTACCTGGATCGCGGCCCACAGCGCCGCGCCCGACGAGATGCCGACCAGCAGCCCCTCCTCGCGCGCCGCGGCGCGCGCCGTCTCGAAGGCATCCTCGTTCTTCACGCAAATGACTTCGTCGTAGGACGCGGTATTCAGGACCTGCGGCACGAAGCCGGCCCCGATGCCCTGGATCGGGTGCGGGCCCTTGCTTCCCTTCGACAGCATCGGCGACGCCTCGGGTTCCACGGCGATCGCCTGGAAGCCTGGGCGGCGCGGGCGGATAGACTCGCTGACGCCGGTGATGGTGCCGCCGGTGCCGACGCCCGCGACCAGGATGTCGATCTTGCCGTCGGTGTCGCGCCAGATTTCCTCGGCCGTGGTGCGGCGGTGCACCTCGGGGTTGGCGGGATTGTTGAATTGCTGGGGCATGAAGGCGTGCGGATCGTTCGCAACGATCTCTTCGGCGCGCCGGATGGCGCCCAGCATGCCCTCGCTGCCGGGCGTGAGCACCAGCTCGGCGCCGTAGGCGCGCAGCAGCATGCGCCGCTCGTTGCTCATGGTCTCGGGCATCACCAGCTTGCAGCGGTAGCCGCGCGCCGCGCACACCATCGCCAGCGCGATGCCGGTATTGCCGCTGGTGGGTTCGACGACCGTGGTGTCGGGGGTGATGAGGCCGGCCGCCTCGGCGGCCTCGATCATGGCCAGGCCGATGCGGTCCTTGACGCTGTGCGCGGGATTGTGGAATTCGAGCTTGCCGACCAGGTCGGCCTTGCTCTCCATCGCCAGCTTGCGGATGCGCACCAGCGGGGTATTGCCAATCAGTTCAGTGACATCGTTCGCGATTCTCATGCCGCCTCCCGTTGTCGAACAAATTTTGACGTTATCGGACGTCCAGCAGTTCCACGTCGAAGATCAGGTCGGAATCGGGCGGGATCACGCCGCCGCCCGCGCCGCGCTTGCCGTAGGCCAGCGCGCTCGGGATGATCAGGGTGCGCTTGCCGCCGACCTTCATGCCGGCCACGCCCTGCTCCCAGCCCTTGATGACGCGGCCCGCGCCGAGCTGGAACTCGAGCGGCTCGCGGCCTGGCTCGAGCGAGGAGTCGAACTTGCGGCCGCGCTGCTGCCGGGCCAGCGGCTTGTGGAACCAGCCGGAGTAGTTGACCACGACATTGCTGCCCAGCGTCGCTTCCTTGCCGGTGCCGACCACGCGGTCGACGATCTCGACCTGGGGCGCCGGGGCCTCGGCCACCGGCGCCGGAACCTGGTTGTCAGGCGGCGCGACCGGCGGCGTGCTCGACTGCTGCACGTCCGGCGGCGGCTGGGTGGTCGGCTTGCTGGCGTCCTGCGCGCCTTCCTGCGCCTGGACGCTCGCAGCGGCCAGCAGCAGTGCAATGAATGCGGATCGACGAATCATGAGTGCTCTTCCAAGAATAGGCAACCGGACGGTTGCAACAATCTTATGATAACAAGGCCGCTTCGGCTTGCACAGTTTGCCCTGCCGGGACCGCACCGGCCTCCAGGGCCGCCTCTGCAGCCTTGGCGGCAGCCGCCGCCTCGGCCAGCCGGCGCAGCACCTGGCCGGCCGTTACCATGCCGAAGGTCGCGGTGACGACCATGCTCGAACCGAAACCGGCGCAGTTCAGGCCCGTGATGCTGTTCGGATCGACCGCGCAGGCATCGCCAGCATCGGGATAGCGCAGCGGTTCCATCGAGAACACGGCGTCGATATGGTATTTCTGCTTTTCGCCGCGCGAAAAGCCGTATTGCGCGCGCAGGATCTTGCGCACTTTCTTGAGCAGCGGTTCTTGCTCGGTGCGGGCCAGGTCGCGGATCTCGACCTTGGTCGGATCGATCTGGCCGCCCGCGCCGCCCACCACCACCAGCGGCATCTTGTTGGCGCTGCACCAGGCGATCAGGGCCGCCTTCGGTTTCACGCTGTCGATGGCGTCGACCACGTAATCGAAATTCTTGTCGGCGATCATTGCCGGGATGTTCTCGACGTCGATAAAATCCTCGACCAGCGTGACCTGGCAGAACGGATTGATCTGGGCGATGCGTTGCTTGAGCGCCTCGATCTTGGCCATGCCGACGGTCGACGACAGCGCCTGGATCTGGCGGTTGATGTTCGACTCGGCCACATTGTCGAGGTCGATCAGGGTCAGGCGGCCGACCGCGCTGCGCGCCAGCGCCTCGACCACCCACGAGCCGACGCCGCCGACGCCGATCACGCAGACGTGCGCCGCGCGGAAACGTTCCAGCGCACGCTCACCGTACAGGCGTGCGATGCCGCCGAAGCGGCGCGCAAAGTCGACTTCCTCGTCCAACGTTGCCGAAAAGAGCTGAGTGTTGATCTGGTTCATCCCAATATTGTAGCGGACAGCACTTTCGCATCTGCACTAAAATACCTCTTAGATAACCAAATAGTGGTGCGCCAAACTTGTCGCGTGTCACTAAAATGCCACTGGATTGCCATGAGCTCGCTGCTGCCCGACACCGCCCCCGATTTCGATCAACCGATCGCCGTGCTCAAGCATTGCCACGGACGCATCCGCAAGCAGCTCGCGACCCTGGAAAAGCTGCTGGAACACCTGCCCCAGCACGGCGCCGACGACCAGGCGCGCCAGGCGGCAAGCGCGGTGCTGCGCTATTTCGACAAGGCCGCCCACCTGCACCACGACGACGAGGAGCAGGACCTGATCCCGATGCTGCGCGCCACCGCCCAGGGCGACGACGCCGCCATCCTGCAGGCGCTGGCGCCGACCATCCTGCAAGACCACAAGGATATGGATGCGTTGTGGCAAGACCTGCACGAGCAGCTGACCGCCATCGCCGAAGGCACGGGCACGGTGCTGTCGGAAAGCCAGGTGCGGCGCTTCGTGGCCAGCTATACCTCCCACATGGAGCGCGAGGAAAGCAATATTGCGCCGATGGCGCTGCGCCTGTTCTCGCCGGAGCAGATGGCGCGCCTGGGCCAGGCCATGCAACTGCGGCGCGGCATCGCGGCATCGGGAACACCTGCGACTACGCCGCTGTCACCGGCCCTGGGCCAGGCCGTGGCCGATCTGCGCAAGGACTACGGCCAGGCCAGCCTCGACGAAGCCGACGTGCTGGACGACCCGATCGACCAGTTCACGGCCTGGTTCGAGCAGGCCCTGAAGGCCGAGGTGAATGAACCGAATGCGATGTCGCTGTCCACCGTGGCCGCCAATGGCCGCCCGAGCTCGCGCATCGTGCTGGTCAAGCAATTCGATGCGCGCGGCTTCTCGTGGTACACGAATTACGACAGCAAGAAGGGTTCGGATTTGCGCGAAAACAGTGTCGCCGCATTGCTGTTCTTCTGGAGCGAACTCGAACGCCAGGTACGCATCGAAGGTCGTGTGGAGCGCACTGCACCGGAGGAAAGCGACCGTTATTTCCGCAGCCGTCCACTCAAGAGCCGGCTGTCGGCGATCGCCTCGAAGCAGAGCGCGCCGATCGCCAGCCGTGCGCAACTCGAACAGAACTATGACGTCGTGGCGCAGGGGGCCGGCGAGGATCCGGCGCGTCCCGACAACTGGGGCGGCTACCGCCTGATCCCCGACCGTATCGAATTCTGGCAAGGCCGGCGTTCGCGCTTCCATGACCGCATCGTCTACGAGCGGCGGGAAGACGGCGGCTGGACGCGCCAGCGTTTGCAACCGTAGTTTGCAACCGTAACCGGCCAGGAGCCGCGGCCGGCTACGCCTTTGATAAAAAGGGGTGGACCGTGTTCGATCAGATCAAGCTGTCGGCCTGGCAAGCAGGCCTGCGCGGCAAATTGCCGCAACTGTCACTGCCGCTGCGCGTGGAGCTGTGGAACGGTGAACGCATCGACCTGTCGCCCGATCCGCCACGGGTCACCATCCGCATCCCCGGCCCCGCCGCGCTGCGCTACCTGCGCTCCCCTTCCCTGTACAGCCTGGGCCGCGCCTACGTCGAAGGCGCGATCGAGGTGATGGGGCGTGCGGCCGACATCATCGCCATCGGCAATGCGCTGGCGGCGTCCGGAGGGGTATCCGGCCCCGACACCAGGGGCGGCCGCCTGGCCGACGCGCTGGGCTTGCGGAAACACCACACGCGCGAATCCGACCGCGACGCGATCCGCTACCACTACGACGTCTCCAACGAGTTCTACGCCGCCTGGCTCGATCCCGGCATGGTGTATTCCTGCGCCTACTTCGAGGGAGGCGACGAAGACCTGGCCACCGCGCAGGTCAAGAAGATCGACCACATCCTGCGCAAGATCGACCTGCGTCCCGGCCAGACCCTGCTCGACATCGGCTGCGGCTGGGGGGCGCTGGCGCTGCGCGCGGCCGAAAAATTCGGCGCGCGCTGCGTGGGCATCACGCTGT
This sequence comes from Massilia sp. UYP32, assembly GCF_050434365.1. NCBI lineage: Bacteria > Pseudomonadati > Pseudomonadota > Betaproteobacteria > Burkholderiales > Oxalobacteraceae > Massilia > Massilia sp. UYP32. Next base: position 56,855 of record NZ_JBNDIK010000021.1, on the reverse strand, counting down.
CCGAAAACCAGGCCGCGCTGGCGCGCGAACGGGTAGCAAAAGCCGGGCTGCAAGACCGGATCGAGATCCGGCTGCAGGACTACCGCGACGTCGACGGCCGCTTCGAGCGCATCACCAGCGTGGGCATGTTCGAGCACGTCGGCGTGCAGCACCTGAAGGATTATTTCGCGCGGGTCGCCGACCTGCTGGCCCCTGGCGGCGTGGCAATGAATCACGGGATCACCACCACCGACGTCGACAATGGCGCGACGCCCTACGGCGGTGGCCAGTTCATCGACGAATACGTGTTCCCGCAGGGAGAATTGGCGCACCTGGCCACCGTGGTGCGGGCGATGCAGGAAGGCGGCCTGGAAGTGCGCGACGTGGAAAACCTGCGCCGCCACTACGCCCATACCTGCGCGCTCTGGACCGACAATTTCGAGAGCAATGCGGCCCACATCCGCACCCTGACCGATCCGAAGCGCTTCCGCATCTGGCACGTGTACCTGGCCGGCTGCGCCTACGCCTTCGCCCACGACCGGATCAGCCTGTACCAGATCGTGTGCGGCAAGACGGGAAGCGACGTGGCGCAGCTGCCGTGGTCGAGGAGGTATATGTATGCCTGAATGTCTGCCTGAATGTCTGCCTGAATGTCTGCCTGAGTCCCTGCCCGACCATCAGGCCTTCAGGCGATCCGTGAAGGTCTTGCGGAACTTGGCCACCTTCGGCGCCACCACGAAGGCGCAATAGCCCTGCAGCGGGTGCTGGGCGAAATAGTTCTGGTGATAGTCCTCGGCCTTGTACCAGGTTTCCTGGGGCTTGACCTCGGTGACGATCGGCGCATCCCACACCAGGCCCATCTCGCCGATCACCTTGTGCGCGATCTCGGCCTGTTCCGGCGAGGTGGTAAAGATCACCGAGCGGTACTGCGTGCCGACGTCATTGCCCTGGCGGTTCAGGGTGGTCGGGTCGTGGATGGTGAAAAAGATCTCGAGGATGTCGCGGTAGCTGATCACGGCAGGATCGAATTCGAGACGCACCACCTCGGCGTGGCCGGTGGCGCCGCCGCACACCGCCTCATAGGTCGGATGGTCGACCTGGCCGCCCATATAGCCGGATTCGACGCGGGTGACGCCGCGCGCCTCGAGGTAAACCGCTTCGACGCACCAGAAGCATCCTCCGCCGAGGATGGCGACTTCGGCTGCTTTTTGCTCACTCATAGTTCACCTTGGCATTTGTCAGATTAGATATCCTTTAATGTAGCGCAAAGTGCCCCATCCTGCATCGAACTGCCTGCATACGCGGCAAGGACTCCCCCGACGATGGCATAATGAGCGCCAACGTTCAGGAATCGCATGAATACACTTTCCGCCCGCGCCACGACGCGCGGCTTCGATACAACACATTTCCGCCACGCCCTGTCGCAATTCGCGACCGGCGTGACCGTCATTACCACGCGCCTGGCCGACGGGAGCTTTCGCGGCCTGACCGCCAGCTCCTTCAATTCGGTCTCGCTCGACCCGCCGCTGGTCTTGTGGAGCCTGGGCGCCGGCGCCAACAGCCTGCCCATTTTCAGCGGCAACTCGCACTACGTGATCAATGTGCTGTCGGCCGGCCAGCAAGAACTGGCGCTGCGCTTCTCGCGCCGCACCGAGAATCCGTTCGAGGGCGTCGAGTACGAACTGTCGCGCACCGGCCTGCCGATCCTGAAAGGCGTGTCGGCGTGGTTCGAATGCCACAACCGCAGCCGCTATCCCGAAGGCGACCATGTCATCTTCGTCGGCGAGGTCGAGGAGTGCCAGGTCCATCCGCAATCGGCCCTGATCTTCCACGGCGGCAAGTTCGGCAGCACGGCGCCGCGCTGACCTTGTCAGCTTGCCGTCAGCACGGCAGGATGCATCGATAAAAAATGAAAATGCCTGTCGCAGTTTCAAAAGATGCGGGTGCGGCACGTTTCTATAATGTTCAGGCGCGCCGCGCGTGCTACCGACCAAACTAGAACTTAGAGACAGGATTTTGCGATGACCCGTACCGACTCGTCCAAGAAAGCTTCTTTCCACTGGGATGACCCGCTGCTGCTGAACAGCCAGCTGACTGACGACGAGCGCATGGTGCGCGACGCGGCGGCGGCCTATTGCCAGGACAAGCTGCAGCCGCGCATTCTCGAGGCGTTCCGCCACGAGACCATGGACGTCTCGATCTTCCGCGAAATGGGCGAGCTGGGCCTCTTGGGCCCGACCATTCCCGAACAGTACGGCGGCCCCGGCCTCAACTACGTCGCCTATGGCCTGATCGCGCGCGAGGTCGAGCGCGTCGACTCCGGCTACCGCTCGATGATGAGCGTGCAATCCTCGCTGGTGATGGTGCCGATCTTTGAATTCGGCAATGAAGAAACGCGCCAGAAATACCTGCCGAAGCTGGCCACCGGCGAGTGGATCGGCTGCTTCGGCCTGACCGAACCCAACCACGGCTCGGACCCGGCCTCGATGGTCACCCGCGCGCGCAAGGTGGACGGCGGTTACAGCCTGACCGGCAGCAAGATGTGGATCACCAACTCGCCGGTCGCCGACGTGTTCGTGGTGTGGGCCAAGGACGACGAAGGCGCGATCCGCGGCTTCGTGCTCGAGAAAGGCTGGAAAGGCCTGTCGGCGCCGGCGATCCACGGCAAGTTCGGCCTGCGCGCCTCGGTCACCGGCGAAATCGTCATGGACAATGTGTTCTGCCCGGAAGAAAACGCGTTCCCGGACGTGCGCGGCCTGAAGGGCCCGTTCACCTGCCTGAACTCGGCGCGCTACGGCATCGCCTGGGGCGCGCTGGGCGCGGCCGAAGACTGCTGGCACACCGCGCGCCGGTACACGATGGACCGCACCCAGTTCGGCAAACCCCTGGCGGCGAACCAGCTGGTGCAGAAGAAGCTGGCCGACATGCAGACCGAGATCACCCTCGGCCTGCAAGGGTGCCTGCGCCTGGGCCGCATGAAGGACGAAGGCACGGCGGCGGTCGAGATCACCTCGATCATGAAGCGCAACTCGTGCGGCAAGGCGCTGGACATCGCCCGCGTCGCGCGCGACATGCTGGGCGGTAACGGCATCTCGGACGAGTTCGGCATCATCCGCCACATGGTCAACCTCGAGGTGGTCAACACCTATGAAGGCACGCACGACATCCACGCCCTGATCCTGGGCCGCGCCCAGACCGGCATCGCGGCGTTCTGATCAACGTTGGGCGACGCGCCGCGCGGCCTGGGCCTGCGGCGTGTCGCCCAGCGGCGCCAGCGCGGCGCCCCGCGCCAGGGCGCGCACCAGCGCCGCTTCGCCGAAACGCAGTCCCCGCCCGCGCAGCTGCGGCAGCGAGCGCACCGGCTCGGGTGTGATCTCCGCCGCCGCGCGCACCAGCAGGCGCTGCAATGGACGCAGGGGCGCCGGCACGATGGGGGCCGCGCCCATGATCCGCATGAAATCCGCGAGGATGCTCGATCCTTCCAGCCCCGGCGCGGCCTGCGCCAGCAGCGTCTCCCATTCCAGCCATGAACGCGGTGCGCCGGTCGCGCCATACAGGCGCGCTGCCGGCTCCGATTCGGCGAAGGCGGCGTCCTTCTCGGCAGCGGACAGCGGCCGGACGTAGCGGTGATAGGCCTCGGTGAACCCGAACGAGGCGGTCGCCTGCACCCAGTCGAGCAGGCGCGGATCGTTGGCGTGGTAGGCGCGGCCGTCGGGCGTGCGGCCCTCGACCCGCCCGTGCATGCGCACCACGCGCGCGATCATCTTCTCGGCCTCTGAGCGGGGGCCATACACCGTCATCATCGCCGCGAAGCCGGTGCGGCGCAGGCGCGTGCCCGGATCGCGCTGGAAGCTGCTGTGGTCCCATACGCCCGAGCGCACCGACGGCTCGGCCAGTTCCAGCAGCACCGCCGTCACCCCGCCCACGAACAGGGCGACCGGGTTGGCGAAGACCTGCCACGCAATGCCGTCATGCGGCGCCAGCGCCGGCTCGCCCGCGGGCTGGCTGAAATCGCAGGCCATGCCCGCAGGCGCTTGCATCAAGTCCCGTACCGCATTCAACATCGCTGCCTCTCCTCTGATGCCCAGGTTCGTCACGAAGACGTCACACGGCATTCATATCATCCCTTCACTTTTTCTGCCTCACAATCCATTGAAGGGTTAGCCCATGCATTACGCCAGTCCACTGCGCCGCCTTCCGCTCGCCATCGCCATCGGCGCCATTCTCGCCCTGAGCGCCTGCGGCGGTTCCGATCACCATGACGATGCCGACGTCGTCGTCGTGCTTCCGCCGGCGCCGGCCGACCAGGGCGCGGCCGATACCGCGCCGGTCCCTGCCGTCACGGCCTTCGTGGACACCGTCGCCACCAACCAGCGCGGCGACGCCCGCTACGCCACCCTGGCCACGAATGCCGGCGTGCGCGTGCTTGGCGGCATGCTCGACGTCTGGAAGCCGCTCACCGAGATCGTCGACGCCGGCCAGGCAGCCCCGGCCGTGGAAGGCTTCCCCGCCGTCGTCGCCTCGAGCTGGACCGGCTTGCCGAACGACGGCACGCCCGGCGGCACGGTCGTCAACGCGCAAGTGCACAACGCGAACATCGACTACGTGGTCAGGGCCACCGCCAGCCGCACGCCCGAACAGGCCTTGCTGGCCTACCTCGACGACCGGCGCGGCAAGGGCTACAGCACCGCCAGCGGCATGGGCCCGCTGACCGACGCCTGGCGCAGCGCCGCGCGCCAGACCACCACCATCAACGACATGCCGCAGGACGCCGTCAGCGTCAAGTACGAGGACGGCGGCAACAACAACGGCGTCGGCGGCGACGCCAATCCCGAGTTCGGCAAGGTGATCGACCTGGTCAACGCGATGGGCGCGAACGGCTCGACCGAGCCGGCCAAGCGCTTCTACAAGTACGCGCGGCCATACCGCTGGAGCAGCGCGGTGCAGGTGGTGCCGCAGCTGGAGCCGGCCAAGAGCTCCACGCCGGGCACCGACGGCGGCTTCACCAGCGGCCACTCGGCGGAAGCCACCCGCAACGCCGTCGCCATGGCCTATGTGGTGCCGGAACGCTTCCAGGAACTGGTCGGCCGCGGCCTGGAGCTCGGCGAAAGCCGCATCCTGGCCGGCATGCATTCGCCGCTGGACGTGATCAGCGGCCGCGTGCAGGCGCAGGCCGTCGCCGCGGCCAACCTGATCGCCGCCGGCGCCACCACCCGCGCCGCCGCCCGCGCCCAGGCGCAAACGACGCTGATGAAGCTGACCAGCACGACGCCGGCCACCTTCGCGAACTACGCCGCCTCGGGCCTACCTGCCAATGACCGCTTCGCCGACTATGCCGCCAGCCGCGCAAATTATCTGCGCCGCATGACCTATGGCCTGCCGCAGATCGGCTCGGCCACCGCGCCGGCGGTGGTGCCGAAAGGCGCCGAGGTGATGCTGGAAACCCGCCTGCCCTACCTGAGCGAGGCGCAGCGCCGGGTGGTGCTGAAGACGACGGCGATCCCTTCCGGCTACCCGGTGCTGGACGATCCTGAAGGCTGGGGCCGGTTGAACCTGTTCGCCGCCGCGGAAGGCTATGGCGTCTTCACCGGCAACGTGGTGGTGAACATGGACGCAAGCAAGGGCGGCTTCCATGCCGTCGACCGCTGGCGCAACGACATCTCGGGCAGCGGCAAGCTGGTCAAGCAAGGCAGCGGCGTGCTGAAGCTGGGCGGCAGGAACAGCTGGAGCGGCGGCGCCCAGGTCGAGGGCGGCGCGCTCGAAGCGCTGTCGATGACCGCCTTCGGCACCGGCGAGGTGTATGTCGCCGGCGGCGCCACGGTGGTCAACAATACGGCGGGCACGCTGGCGCTGGCGAAGGGGTACACCCAGCTCGCGGGCGCCACGCTCGAAATGCGCGTCGGCGCGGTGACCCACGGCCACCTGAGCGTCAGCGGCGCGGTGACGATCGGCGGCGGCACGCTGCGCATCGCGTTCCAGAACGGCTACAAGCCGGCGGCCGGCGCGACGCTGAAGGTCATCACCGCGGGCAGCCTGAAGGGCAAGTTCGAGACCATCACGGTCGAGGGCTACACGGTGACGCCGACCTATACCGCGACCGGGCTGGAACTGCGCCTGGGCGCTTGAGATCATGACGCCGATGTAGAAAGGGCCGGGAGCGATCCCGGCCCTTTTCAGTCTGGCTTATTCGTCGAAGTCTTCGGCCAGGTTCTTCCAGCCGCGGCTCTTGGCGAAGGCCGCGAATTCCTCGGGCGCTTCGAGCACGATCAGGCGGCTTTCCTGCAGGCCCGGATCGCTGTGGCCGAAGTCCGGCCCCTTGTAGCCGACCGCGCGCAGGCGGTCGATGATCTGGCGCACCAGGACGGTGTCCTTGTAGGCGCCCGGTTCGAGCTTGGCCGCGAACTTCACGTACACGTCAATGATCCCGTAGCCCTCGTCGAAGATGGTGATGTTCTTCACGTCGAGGGTACGGCCTTGCCCATCCTTGGCCTGGAAGGCGCCGGACAGTTCGATATCGGATTCGGTAGTCATGGCGCCAGCATATCACCGGCGCGCACGGCGCGGCGTCAGTGATCGTAGCTGAGCACCCGCAGCAGCTTCCACGCGCCCGCTTCGCGCGCCCAGACCATCGAGAAACGGTAGACGCTGCAGCCTTCGGGCTCGCTGGGCGAGGGCTTGTTGCAGAAGCGGTGCTTGCCGATATGCATGGCATGGTTCGGACCGGACGGAAAGACCTCGAAGGTGTCGAGCAAGGCTTCGCGCCGGAGCCGGTTCGGCGCCGCGAAATTCCTTTCGAAGACGGCGATATTCTCGTCGTAGCCGGTCACGCCGCCGCGATCGTGATAGAACTCGAGGCGCCGGCTGAAGCCTTCCTTCATTGGCCCGATATCACGCGCGTTCAGGCCGCCGAACAGGCGCGCGTCGGCGGCCGTGATCTCGGCCGCCAGGCGCGCCCGGTCCGGACCCTCGTCGGCGCCCACCGCCATGGCGCTTGCCGCCATCAGGCATGCCGTAATCCATCCCTTGTTCATGTTCACCCCCGCTCCCTGGATGAGTGCACTATGCCAGCCGGAACTGCGAAGCGCCTGGCGGTTCCGATGGAACGACGAGGCGCGGGGTCGAATGGCTGCGTAGCCCGATGAACGGTCGATGCTCAGACTTCCCACTGCAGCTTGAACGTCAGCGACCTGCTGCGCTCATCCACCAGCGGCAGCTTGTCGTCCACGATGCCGAGCGACACCGTCCTGCCCACCCGCCACTGGTAGCGATACAGCAGCGAACGATGGACCTGGCGGTCGTTCCACGCCTCGAGCTGGGTCACGCCGTCGTCGCGCCGCGCGGCCCAGGTGTTCTGGGCCAGCAGGCGCAGCGAATCGCGCGAGCTGAAATGCAGCATCGCCAGCCAGCGCCAGGCGGTGTCCGAGAACGCCGGCTGGCCCAGCGTGCCCTGCACCCAGGCCCGGTTCACGTGATGGTCCAGCTCCAGCGACCAGCCACGGCGCAAGGGAAAGCGCAGCCCCACGTCCAGGATCACGTTGCCGCCCGGCCCCACGCGGTCGGCGTCGACGTCGAGCTGGCGCCCCAGCGCGGCCTCCAGCGCGATCTTCGAGATCCATGGCGCCGGCGTGGTCTCGACGCCGAAGTTGACGACCCGGGTGTCGTGCAGGCGCCCGCCCGGCCCGGCGCGCTGGCGGTCGAAGCCCAGTTCGACCCACAGGCCGGTCTGCAGCGGCGCCGCCATCCACACGCCGGGACGGAGCTTCCTCTCGACGGTCTCGCCGCCGCGCTGGCCGGTCGTGGAGTCGGCCAGGGTGCGCATCTCGTGCACGATCAGATAGGTCTCGAACTCGTACAGCTCGAGCGAGCCGAGGGACTGCGGGCCCAGGATCCGGTTCATCGAGCCCGTGATGCGGGCGATGCCGGCCTGCGGCACGAAGCCGTTGTCGTTGACGAAGCCGGGCGCGATCGCTTCCACCTCGGCCTCGTGCCACCAGCGCGCCGTCTTGTGCAGGTACTTGCCCCACAGGTAGCCGCCGGAGCGCTGGTCCACCTGCGCCGGCAAGTCATCTTCCGTGAAGCCGGCCGTGGTGCGCGAGGCCATCGCCACCCCGGACAGCTGGTGCTGCACGCCGCCGTCGGTCTCGCCGCGCCATTGCGCGTCGACGCCCAGCACCTCGTTGCTGCCGAAGCGGTGGTAGTCGCGCTGCGAGACGAAGGCGCCCAGCAGCAGGCCTTCCTGGTGCCAGCGCGCACGCGCCAGGCTGGCCATCGTGCGCCGGGTCTGCGCGTATTCCAGCGTTTCATAAGGACGCCCGCGCAGCACCAGGCCGCCCGGCTCGTCGCGCAGGCTCATCGCGGTGGCGTCCATGTGCGCGCCGCGCCAGGTCGCGCGCAGGCCATATTCGGGATCGTTCACGGTGCGTGAATAAAAGGCCGGCAGTGGCAGGCCCAGCACGTCGGCGCTCTCCAGGAAGAAGCCGCGCTTCTCGGGCAGGCTGAGCGCCACGTTGCTGGCGCCCTGCGACAACGGCTCGTCGATCTCGACCTGGGAAAAATCGGGATTGATGGTGGCGTTGAACACCCAGTCGGCGCGCGGCCGGGCATTGATCTCCAGGCCCAGCTCGGCCTGCTGGCCGCGCAAGCGCTGGCCCGGTGTCGCCGCGCGTTCGCTGCGCACGGTCAGCTCGGGCCGCAGCTCGACGAAGCCGCGGTCGCGTACCGTTTCGACGGTGGCGTCCATACCCGCGATCTCCTGCAGGAAGCTCAGGTGGCTCAGTGCGTCGATCCGGAACGGCGCGCTCACCAGCAACGCGCCGTCGGCGTGCGGGACGCTGCGCTCGACCATCATGCGCCAGTTGCGTCCATCCGCATACGGGAAACGCAGGTTCGACAGCGGCCAGCGCACTTCCATACTGTAGCCGTCGGGCAGGATCCTGACGGCAGTCTCGACCGGGAAATCCGGCCCCAGGTCGGATTCGTCGTCGTCGGCGCGGTGCATGCCGTCGCTGACCACGCCCAGGGTATTGATGCGCACGAACTGGGCCGAGCGGCCATGCCCGGCCGGGTCGATCCAGATGCCGATGAAGTCCTGGTCGGGGGCGACCTTGTCGCGCCGCGCCAGCTGGCCGCGGCGCAGCTCGGGCGCCGGATCCCAGGCGCGGATGCCGAATACCAGCGCGCCATCGTCGACCAGCAGCTGCACCGTGGTGCGCAAGCCCGCCGGAACAGGCTGCCCGTCGCGCGGCACATGTTTGTGGAAATCGTCGTATCGCGGCGCGCGCTGCCAGGCCGCCTCGTCGAGCACGCCGTCGATGGCCGGCGCCTCGGGCGCGGCGATACGCAGCGCGCGCAAGCCGTCGTGGTCGGCGGAAGCATGCGCGATGCCGGCAGCAAGGAGGACGGGGAGCAGGACAAGAAATCGGCGCAGGATCACGTAAGGGAATCGCTCGGGATGGGGCCGGGCAGTCTAGCATGCGGGTTGTTAAAAAGAAAATGCAACCGACAGTCCATGCACCTTGGGTTGCGAGTGTGAAAGTGATTATTAGCCATGTCACATTCCGTGGTATGGCGTTCTCATTTGACAATCTTTAGCGCTATCGGCCTCGCGTCCACTCTGTGCGCGTGGATATTTACGCTACCATCAAATGCGCGATGCATGACGATCGTTTCGGTCTCTACTTCTTGAGCGTGAGAACAGATGAGTGCGCAGATGAGTACGACGCAGCCCATGCTTGATCCTTCCCTGCCCGAGCAGGCGGGCGCCCTGTCGCTCGACCTGCTGCTGAGTAACTTGCCGGGCGCGGTGTATCGCTGTCATAACGACCCTGACTGGACCATCGAATTCATCAGCGAAGGCGTCGAAAAGCTGACCGGCTACTCGCCGGCCGCCTTCACCGCGCGGCCCGGCCTGCCGTTCGGCTCCATCATCCTTCCCGAAGACCGCGTCCTGGTCGATGGTGCGATTGCCCTCGCGCTGGCCCAGGGCCGCGCCTACCAGGTGACCTACCGGATCCGCACCGCGAGCGGCGACGTGCGCTGGATCTGCGAACAGGGCTCGCTCAACCTGACAGGCGGCCCGCCCGGCATGCTGGAAGGGTTTCTCTCCGACTTCACGCGCCTGAAGAAGGCCGACCTCAAGATGCAGGAGCAGGCCTCGTTCCTGCAACGGGCGCGCGACGCCATCATCGCGATGGACATGCATTCCGTGATCACCTACTGGAACCATGGCGCCGAGCGCCTGTATGGCTGGAGCGCCCGGGAAGCGCTGGGCAAGCGCTTCTGCGACCTGTTGTGCGACAAGCCCGCGCTCTACGAGGCCGCCTTCAGGCAGACGCTCGAGTCAGGCGAGTGGGCGGGCGAGCTGGCCCATATCCGGCGCGACGGCTCGACGATCGACACCGATACCAGCTGGACCTTGCTGGGCCCGGACCAGGCCCTGGACGCCTGCCAGAAGATCCTGGTGATCGGCACCGACATCAGCGAGCGCAAGAGCAACGAAGCCAGGATCTTCCACCTGGCCTTCTTCGACCACCTGACCGACCTGCCCAACCGCGCCAACCTGCTCGACCACCTGCGCCGCGCCCTGCTCACCAGCACCCGCACGCGCAAGTGGGGAGCGCTGATGTTCTGCGACCTCGACAACTTCAAATTCCTCAACGACAGCCAGGGCCACGCGGCCGGCGACCAGCTGCTGCAGGCGGTGGCGCGCCGTCTCGAGCACTGCGTGCGCGAGGCCGACATGGTGGCGCGCCTGGGCGGCGACGAGTTCGTGGTGCTGATCCAGCCGGTGGAAGACGCGCGCGAACTGGCCGCGAACCAGGCCGAAATCGTCGCCGCCAAGGTCGTGGCGGCCCTGGCCGCGCCGTTCCAGCTGGGCGAGCTGAGTTACTCGGTGTCGGTCAGCATCGGCGTGGTCACGCTGTGCGGCGTCCATGACACGGTGGAGTCGACCCTGCGCCAGGCCGACGCCGCGATGTACCAGGCCAAGGCCGCGGGCCGCAACACCTTCCGCTTCCACGATCCGGCGGCGCAGGCCGCCTGGTCGGCGCGCGCCGAGCTCGAAGGCAGCCTGCGGCGCGCGCTGCAGCACGACGAGTTCGTGCTGCACTACCAGCCCCAGCTCGACCGCTCGGGCCGGGTGCTCGGGGCCGAGGCGCTGCTGCGCTGGCGCCTGCCCAATGGCCGGGTGCTCTATCCGGGCGAGTTCATCCGCGCCGCCGAGGAAAGCGGGATCATCGTCGAGATCGGCAAATGGGTGCTGCGCACCGCCTGCGCCGAGCTGGCGCGCTGGCAGCGCGCGCCCGAGACGGCCGGCCTGACCTTGTCGGTCAACGTCAGCGCGCGCCAGTTCAACCAGCCGGATTTCGTGCCCATGCTGCAGGGGATCTTCGAGCACAGCGGGGTGCAGCCCTCGAGCCTGAAACTGGAGCTGACCGAAAGCCTGGTCATCACCGACTTCACCCAGACCGCGCACACCATGGCCACGCTCAAGCGGCGCGGCCTGAGCTTTTCGCTGGACGACTTCGGCACCGGATATTCATCGCTGGCCACCCTGCGCAAGCTGCCGCTCGACCAGCTCAAGATCGACCACTCCTTCATGCGCGACGTGCTGACCGACCAGAACGACGCCTCGATCGTGCGCTCTATCATCGCGCTGGGCGACAGCCTGGGATTGCAGGTGATTGCCGAAGGGGTCGAGACGCCGGGGCAGCGCCAGTTCCTGGCCGATGCCGGCTGCCATCTCTACCAAGGGTTTCTTTACCAGAGCGCGCTCAGCGCCGAGCATTTCACGCAGTACGCGCGCTGCGTGCATTAAAAAAGCCCGCACGCGGCGGGCTTCGGTCACGGGGCGAACGCCGCGTTCAGAACTTGTAGCCCACCGCCAGCACGATCGCCACCGGATCCAGCTTCATGAACTGGGTCTGGCCGGTCGAGAAGTGCACGTCGGTGCGCAGGCGGGTCTTGATGACCGTGGCGTCGGCGAACCAGCGCTCGTCGAAGTTCATCGCCACGCCGACTTGCGCGCTATAGGTCAGCTTGTTGTCGATCTTGAAGGTGGTCGGCACGTCGCTGCCTGGATTGGTGATCGCGGTCATCTTGGCCGAGCCGCGTTCCTTCATGAAATAGGCGTAGGTCGGGCCGACGCCGATGAAGGGACGGAAGGTCGAGGTCGGCGCGCCGAAGCGGTATTGCACGAAAGCGGTCGGCGGCAGCGCCTCGACCTCGCCCAGCTTGCCGGTGCCGGCGATTGCGCCGGCGCCGTAGATGCTGTGCTTGTACGGCGTGCCGAGCGCGCCTTCGACCGAGATATTGTCGGTCAGGCTGTAGGTGAGGATCAGCACCGGCTGCATGTCGTTGCCGACGTCGGCCTTGGTGCCCGGCAGCGCCGGCGCGCTGATGTCGCCGCTCTCGACCTTCGGCATCAAGCGGTTGAAACCGACCTTGGCCGTGATCTGGCCGGCCGATTGCGCGTATGCGCCGGACGCGAATGCCAGCCCGGCAGCCACACCCAGCACCTTGATCATGCTGTTGAAACGAACTTTCATGCTATCTCCTGATATGTGTGTGAGGACCCGTCACCTGGACGGGCCCGCCGCTGCTTACAGCCAGCCCTTGATGGCCATGTCCTTGAAGACATAGCGGGCGATGAGGTCGTTCTCGAACGGGGTCGGGTGGATCCCGTCGGCGAACATGTAGCGGCTCACATCACCGGCGACCGTGTTGTTCGCGGTGCAGATCAGCGAGGTCGTGCCCAGCGCGTTTTCGGCGCAGGCCGGGGCGCTGGTGTTGGTCAGGCCGTATGGACCGGGGTTCTTCACCTGGTCGTTGCTGACGGTGTACAGGTCGGTGTACAGCACGCGCGCGTCGTCGGCGCCCAGGCCGGCTTTCAGCTGGGTGTTGAAGGCGTTGACCATGGCGGTCACCAGTTGCTGAATCGCCACAGGACGCGACTTGGCGGTCGGGGTGCTGGCAACGTCCGGCAGGTTGGCGACGATGACGTACTTGGCGCCCTTGGCCAGCAGTTCGTTCTTGACCAGGCCCGCCATCTGCGCGCCGGCGGTGCCGAGCGCGGTGACCATGGCGGTCGCGTTGGCGCTGGCGTAGGCGCCGGCCGCGGTGTTGCCGGCGGCGGTGCCGTCGGCCTGGGCGGCGGCCACGATCGGACCATAGACGGCCGGCTGGGCGACGGCCTGGTTACCCGGCTGCATTGCGGCGGCGCGGACGGCTGCCTGCACCACGGTCTGGTCGGTCTTGCCTGGACGTGCGTTCTCGGTGGCGATCGCCGCGCCGATGGCTTGCGCCGCGGCTTGCGGGCTGGTCGCGCCGGCCGCGAGGCGGGTGGCCAGGGCGGTGGCGAAGGCTTGCGCGCCGGCGGCGGTGCCGGCATTGGTCACGGCGGCCAGCTGCATCAGCACGTCATTGCCGCCCGACAGCACGGTCACCAGTTCGGTGCCGCTGAACTTGTTGCCGGTCTTGGACAGGTGGTTCGCGATCTGGGTGACCATCGGGGTGGTCATTTCGCCGATCGGCGAGCCGGTCGCGGCATTGCCCGGACCGATCGGATTGATCACGCGCGAACCGCCCTGCGCGTAGTTGAAGCAATTCGGGTGGTTCACGATCGGCACGTTGAAGCCGAGCGAGGCGTCGCCCTGCAGGCCGGTCTGGGCGGCGCACGGGGCCGGCAGCTTGAGCTGGGCGGCCATGAAGTCGAGCCAGATCTTGCCGTTCAGGTCGACATTCTTGGCGCTGCTGTCGCCATTGATGGTGAACTTGCCGCCGCCGGCCGCCGCCACGGCGCCGACACGGTAGGTGCCCACGTCCGACAGGCTGTCGCCGAACGACACCATATTGGTGAAAGTGAGCTTGGTGGTCTGGTCGCCGCCGGCAGGGCTGGTGCCGCCGCCGCATGCGGTCAGGAGCGCGGCCGTCAGAACGGCCAGCGCGAATTTGGTATGACGCATTGTGTCTCCTGGATAGAAATTATTGTGAAACGAACGCCCGTGCTATTCGCATCATGAACACTATGCCAGCGTTCAAACCGCTTGTATAGCAAATTCCATTGCGCGTAGGCATTTGGCTACCACACCTATTAAAAGAGATGGGGTCGCTTGCGGGATCGGATTATAACCAGCGTTTTCTATGCAGAAAGAGACGAATTTGTAACGGACGAGAACGAAATGCGGGGCGTTTGCGCCCCGTCATTTGCTTCATTGATATAAATTAAACTTTCGCCTGCGCGTTGAGCAGGCCGTGCACAATGCCCGTCGAACCGTGCGCCGCGCGGCGCAGGCGGTCGTTCACACCCAGCCAGTCGCCACCCTGCGGCGGCGCTTCGACCAGGATCACGTCGGCGCCCTGCCCGTCCATCGCGCGCAGCGCGGCGTACAGCGCGTAGGCGAAGCCGTCGGGCGCCGCCGGCAGGCGCAGTGCGGCGTGGGTCGCCGGCATGTCGCTCATGTGGATCAGGGCCACCTTGCGGCCGGCGCCATGCAGCGCGGCCAGGCTATCGAGCAGGGTCGCGTGCTCCTGCATCGCCACCGGCGTGTGCGGCGCGTAATGCGATTCAAGCGTGCCCGAGGCGCGCGGCGCGGCAGCGTCCGGCGCGGCCGGCAGCTGGTCGATCACGGCGGCGATCGCCTCCGCGCTGATCTGGCCGGGACGCAGCAGCACGGGGCCGTGCGACTCCAGGCGCGACAGGTCGACGATGGTCGATTCGATGCCGACCTGCGAGGGGCCGCCGTCGAGCACCATCGCCACGCTGCCGTCCGCCCCGAATTCATCGCGCACATGCTCGGCCAGGGTCGGACTCACATGACCGAACTTGTTGGCCGACGGCGCCGCGACGCCGCCCTTTCCTCCCTTGAAGGCGCGCAGCAGCGCCAGCGCCACCGGGTGCGCCGGACAGCGCAGGCCGACCGTGTCCTGGCCGCCGCTGACGGCGTCCGGGATGTTCGGGGCGCGCTTGAGGATCATGGTCAGCGGGCCGGGCCAGAAGGCATCGGCCAGCGCATGCGCCTGCGGCGGGATGTCGCAGGCCCAGTAGTCGAGCGGCGCGTCGGGCGCCAGGTGCACGATCACCGGATGGTCTTGCGGGCGGCCCTTGGCGGCGTAGATGGCGGCCACCGCCGCCGGGTTCTCGGCGTCGGCGCCCAGGCCGTACACGGTCTCGGTCGGGAAGGCGACCAGCTGGCCGGCCTCCAGCGCGCGGGCGGCGGCGTCGATCGCCGCCGGGTCGAACTGCTGCGTGTCCATCTTACGGCTCGATTCCCAGGATGGCGCAGGCGGCGCGCAGATTGCCCTGCGCCGCGGCGAGCGTCGGCGCCACGAAGGTCACATGGCCCATCTTGCGGCCGCGGCGCGGGTCGTTCTTGCCGTACAGGTGCAGGTTGGCGCCAGGCAGCGCCAGCACCCGGTCCCAGGCAGGTTCGCGCGCATCGTCGCTCTCGCCTTCGAACCATGCATCGCCCAGGATGTTGAGCATGACGGCGGGCGAATGCTGGCGCACGTCGCCCAGCGGCAGGCGCGCCATCGCACGGACCTGCTGCGCGAACTGGCTGGTGATGCAGGCGTCTAACGTGTAGTGCCCGCTGTTGTGCGGACGCGGCGCCATCTCGTTGACGACCAGGGCGCCGTCCTCCAGCACGAAGAACTCGATGCACAGCACGCCCACGTAACCCAGCTGGGCGACGATGGCGCGCGCCGCGTCCTGGGCCTGCTGCGCGCAGGCCGCGGACACGTTCGGTCCCGGCACGGTGGTGGTGAACAGAATGCCGTCGCGGTGCACGTTCTCGGCGATCGGGTACACGACGGACTCGCCGTCGTGGCCGCGCGCGGTCAGCACCGACACCTCGTAGGCCAGCGGCAGCATTTTTTCGAGCAGGCAGGTCACGCCGCCCATGCTGTCGAAAGCGGCGCGCACGTCCTCGCGCGAGCGCACGCGGACCTGGCCCTTGCCGTCGTAGCCCATGCGCACGGTCTTGAGGATGCCCGGCAGCAGGTCGTCGCCAATGGCGTCGATGTCGGCATGCGAGGCGATGGTCTTGTGCGGGGCCGGCATCACCTTCGAGGCCGGCGCGCAGTCGACGAAGAACTTCTTTTCGAGGATGCGGTCTTGCGCGATCTGGACGCAGGCACTTGCGGGTGCGACGAAGCTGTCGGCGGCCAGCAGCGCCAGGCTGTCGGCCGGGACGTTCTCGAATTCGGTGGTGACGGCCGAGCACAAGGCCGCCAGCTCGCTCAGCGCGCCGCCATTGGTGTAGCCGCCTTCGATGGTGCGATCGGCCACCTGGCCGGCCGGGCAATCGGCGCTCGGCTCGAGCACGGCGACCTTGTAGCCCATCTCCTGGGCGGCGTGGGCGAACATGCGGCCGAGCTGGCCGCCGCCCATCACGCCGAGCCAGGTCGACGGATCGGCGGAGGGAAGAAACGGATTATTCATCGCACTTACACAGGAAGAGTCATGGCCTGGGCGGCGGCGGTCTGGTCGCGGCGGAACTGCTCGAGCTTGTCGGCCAATGCGTCGTCGCCCGCGGCGATGATCGCCACCGCGGTCAAGGCCGCATTGGCGGCGCCGGCTTCGCCGATGGCGAAGGTCGACACCGGCACGCCCTTCGGCATCTGCACGATCGACAGCAGCGAATCCTCGCCGCGCAGGTATTTCGACGGCACCGGCACGCCCAGCACCGGCACGATGGTCTTGGCGGCCACCATGCCCGGCAGGTGGGCCGCGCCGCCGGCGCCTGCGATGATGGCGCGCAGGCCGCGCGCGCGCGCCTGTTCGGCGTAGGTGAACATCTCGTCCGGCATGCGGTGGGCCGAGATCACCTGGGCTTCGAACGGCACGCCGAACTGCTTCAGGATGGCCACGGCATTCTGCATCACGTCCCAGTCCGAGGACGAGCCCATGATCACACCCACCAGAGGTTTTGCTTGTTCGGTCATCCTGTTACGCCTTCAGCTTCTCGCCGGTCAGGCGTTCGATGGCTTCGAAATACTTGGCCTGGGTTTTTTCGATGACGTCCGCCGGCAGCGCGGGCGCCGGTGCGGTCTTGCCCCAGTCGGTCAGGGTTTCCAGGTAGTCGCGCACGAACTGCTTGTCGAACGACGGCGGCGACATGCCCGGCGCGTACGAGTCGGCCGGCCAGAAGCGCGACGAGTCGGCGGTCAGGACTTCGTCCATCAGGTGCATCACGCCGTTTTCATCGAGGCCGAATTCGAACTTGGTGTCGGCGATGATGATGCCGCGGGTAGCGGCGTATTCGGCGGCGGCGGTGTACAGCTTGATGCTGACTTCGCGCATCTTCGCGGCCAGCTCGGCGCCGATGCGCTGTTCCATCTCGGCGAACGAGATGTTCTCGTCGTGCTCGCCGAGTTCGGCCTTGGCGGCCGGGGTGAACAGCGGTTCCGGCAGCTTGTCGGCCTGGCGCAGGCCGGCCGGCAGCTGGATGCCGCAGATCGCGCCACTTTGCTGATAGTCCTTCCAGCCCGAGCCGATGATGTAGCCGCGCACGACGGCTTCGACCATGATCGGCTTGAGGCGCTTGGCCACGACGGCGCGGCCGCGCACTTGCTCCACCTCGTTCTCGGCGACCACGCTTTCCGGCGCCACGCCGGTCAGGTGGTTCGGCACGATGTGGCCGAGCTTCTCGAACCAGAAATCGCTCATCTGGTTCAGCACCATGCCCTTGCCCGGGATCGGCTCGTTCATGACCACGTCGAAGGCCGACAGGCGGTCGGTGGTGACGATCAGGATCTTGTCGTCGCCGACGGCGTAGTTATCGCGCACCTTGCCGTGACCGAGCAGTGGCAGGGACTGGATGGAGGATTGGTAGAGGCTGTTCATAGATGGCTATCAGGAAAGCGGAAACCGGCGACAAAGGCCGCCGGTTGAGAAAGTCAGGCCGTATAGGCCTGTGCAATGCGATATTTTACGTCAAAAAAGCCGGCTTTCCGACTTATTGGACGATCTGGGCCAGTTCGCCGGCCTTGTAACGCTCGGCCATCTTCTCCAGCGGGATCGGCTTGATCTTGCTTGCCTGGCCTTCGCAGCCAAACGCCAGGAAGCGCGCCTTGCACACTTCCATCGCCGCTTCGCGCGCCGGCTTCAGGTAGTCGCGCGGGTCGAACTTCGACGGATTCTGGAACATGTATTTGCGGATCGCGGCCGTCATCGCCAGGCGGATGTCGGTGTCGATATTGATCTTGCGGACGCCGTGCTTGATGCCCTCTTGAATCTCTTCGACCGGCACGCCGTAGGTTTCCTTCATGTCGCCGCCGAATTCGCGGATGATGGCCAGCAGTTCCTGCGGCACCGACGACGAGCCGTGCATCACCAGGTGCGTGTTCGGGATGCGGGCGTGGATTTCCTTGATGCGGTCGATCGCCAGGATGTCGCCGGTCGGCTTGCGCGTGAATTTATAGGCGCCGTGCGAGGTGCCGATGGCGATCGCCAGTGCGTCGCACTGGGTGCGCTTGACGAAGTCGGCCGCCTGGTCGACGTCGGTCAGCAGCTGTTCGCGGGTCATGGTGCCGTCCGCGCCGTGGCCGTCTTCCTTGTCGCCCTTCATGGTTTCCAGCGAGCCCAGCACGCCCAGCTCGGCTTCGACGGTCACGCCGATCGAGTGCGCGAACTTGACCACTTCTTTCGACACTTCGACGTTGTACTCATAGCTGGCGACGCTCTTGCCGTCGGCCTCGAGCGAACCGTCCATCATCACCGACGAGAAGCCCGAACGGATCGCGGCCATGCAGACGGCCGGCGACTGCCCGTGGTCCTGGTGCATGACGACCGGGATGTGCGGGTAGGCTTCGACGGCGGCGTCGATCAGGTGACGCAGGAAGGCTTCGCCCGCGTACTTGCGTGCGCCGGCCGAGGCTTGCATGATGACCGGGCTGTTGGCAGCGTCGGCGGCGGCCATGATGGCCTGCACCTGCTCCAGGTTGTTGACGTTGAATGCCGGCAGGCCGTAGCCGTTTTCGGCGGCGTGGTCCAGCAATTGACGCAATGATACGAGTGCCATGGTTGTACTCCAAAACAATAAAGAAACTTGTTCGGGAATCCCGAATGCCGAGCGCGGCGCCGTCCGTCCTGGACAGCGCCGGGCAAATGCCGCTACTGCGCCTCAGGCTACTCGTTGATTCCCTTTAATCAAACTCGCCAACGCGCACGATCTTGAGCGCATTGGTGCCACCGGCCTGCCCCATCGGCGAGCCCCAGGTGACGACGATCAGGTCGCCCTTGCGTACGAACCCTTCTTTCATCAAGAGTTCCTCGGCCTTGCGCAGCACCGCGTGGCTGCCGCCTTCCTGCGGCAGATTGAATGCTCGCACGTTGCGGTACAGCGACGCCTTGCGCTGCGTCGCCTGCAGCGGGGTCAGGGCGAAGATTGGGGTGTCGATGCTGTGACGGCTCATCCACAGCGCGGTCGAGCCCGACTCGGTCAGCGCCACGATCGCCTTCACGGCCAGGTGGTGGGCGGTGAACAGCGTGCCATAGGCAATGGTC
This sequence comes from Massilia sp. UYP32, assembly GCF_050434365.1. Classification (NCBI taxonomy): domain Bacteria; kingdom Pseudomonadati; phylum Pseudomonadota; class Betaproteobacteria; order Burkholderiales; family Oxalobacteraceae; genus Massilia; species Massilia sp. UYP32. The sequence continues at coordinate 37,372 of NZ_JBNDIK010000021.1, read as the reverse complement.
TGGTCGATGCGGGTGAACTGCTTGTTCAGGAAGTCGACGTCGATCTTGTTGTATTCGGACTGCTCGGCTTCGACGCAGATCGCGGCCATCATCTCGACGGTCTCGATCGGGTACTTGCCCGATGCGGTCTCGGCCGAGGTCATGACGGCGTCGGTGCCGTCCAGCACGGCGTTGGCCACGTCCGACACTTCGGCGCGGGTCGGCACGGCGTTGACGATCATCGACTCCATCATCTGGGTCGCGGTAATCGCCAGCTTGTTCGAGTCGCGCGCCATGCGGATCATGCGCTTCTGCAGCGCCGGCACGGCGGCGTTGCCGACTTCGACCGCCAGGTCGCCGCGGGCGACCATGATGCCGTCCGACGCGTCCAGGATCTCTTGCAGCAGCGGAATCGCTTCGGCGCGCTCGATCTTGGCGATCATCATCGGCTTGTGGCCGTACGGCTCGCCGGCGATGTTCGCCAGCTGGCGCGCCATTTCCATATCGGTCGCGCTCTTCGGGAACGAGATGGCGAGGTAGTCGGCCTGGAAGGTCATCGCGGTCTTGATGTCTTCCATGTCCTTCGAGGTCAGCGCCGGCGCGGTCAGGCCGCCGCCCTGGCGGTTGATGCCTTTGTTGTTCGACAGTTCACCGCCAACCTTGACCGTGGTATAGATCTCGTGGCCCACGACACGGTCGACGATCAGGACGATCAGGCCGTCGTTCAGCAGCAGCTTGTCGCCCGGCTTGACGTCGCGCGGCAGCGCCTTGTAGTCCAGGCCGACGCGCTCCTGATTGCCCAGCTCGCCGTTATCGCCCCACTTGGCATCCAGGATGAAGCGGTCACCATTGTTCAAGAAGATCTTACCTTCTTCAAACTTACCGACGCGGATCTTCGGACCCTGCATATCGGCCATGATCGCCACTTCGCGGCCGCACTCCTCGGCGGCGCGCCGGATCAGCGCAGCACGATCGATATGGTCCTGCGCCTTCCCGTGCGAGAAGTTCAGGCGCACGACGTCGACGCCGGCGCGGATCATTTTGACGAGAATATCGAAGTCGGTCGAAGCAGGGCCGATGGTTGCGACGATCTTGGTGCCACGGTACATGGATTGTCCTTGTATAAAAACAAAGCGCAGACTGGCTGCGCTAGGGTCTCAGGCTAGTTCTAGTGGACGCTGCGTTGCAGCAGGATGTCGACCGCTGGCAGGGTTTTTCCTTCCAAGAATTCCAGGAAAGCGCCGCCGCCGGTCGAAATGTAGCCGATCTGGTCGGCGATCTTGTATTTTGCAATCGCGGCCAGGGTGTCGCCGCCGCCGGCGATCGAGAAGCCCTGGGACTGGGCGATGGCCAGCGCCAGGGTCCTGGTGCCCTCGGCGAACTGGTCGAATTCGAAGACGCCGACCGGACCGTTCCAGACGATGGTGCCGGCCTTGGCGACCTGCCCGGCCAGCATGGCGGCGGTTTTCGGGCCGATGTCGAGGATCATGTCGTCGTCCGCCACATCGGCGACGTCCTTGACCGTGGCGGCCGCGGTCGGTGCGAACTCTTTCGCGCACACGACGTCGACGGGAATCGGCACCTGCGCGCCGCGCGCGGACATTTTCTCGATGATGGCCTTGGCTTCATCGACCAGGTCGTTCTCGACCAGCGACTTGCCGATGTTCAGGCCGACGGCCTTCATGAAGGTATTGGCGATGCCGCCGCCGACGACCAGGTTGTCGACCTTGTCGGCCAGGCTCTGCAGGATGGTCAGCTTGCTGGATACCTTCGAGCCGGCGACGATCGCCAGCAGCGGACGCTGCGGCTGGCCCAGGGCCTTGCCCAGGGCATCCAGTTCGGCGGCCAGCAGCGGGCCGGCGGCCACGATCGGCGCGAACTTGGCGATGCCGTGGGTGGTCGCTTCGGCGCGGTGGGCGGTGCCGAAGGCATCGTTCACATACACGTCGCACAGCTTGGCCATTTTCTGCGCCAGTTCGTCGCTGTTTTTCTTCTCGCCCTTGTTGACGCGGCAGTTCTCTAGCAGCACGACCGAGCCCGGCGCGACGTCGACGCCATCGACCCAATCCTGTTTCAGTTCGACGGGCTGGCCCAGCAGCTCGGACAGGCGCGTGGCGACCGGCGCCAGGCTGTCTTCCGGCTTGAATTCACCTTCAGTCGGACGGCCCAGGTGGGACGTCACCATCACCGCCGCGCCGGCCTTGACGGCGGCCTGGATCGCCGGCACCGAAGCGCGGATACGCGTGTCTTCAGTGATATTGCCAGCGTCATCTTGAGGGACGTTCAGGTCAGCGCGGATAAAGACGCGCTTGCCTTGCAGCGCTTGTTGATCGATCAGGTCTTGCAGGCGGGTGAAACGGAGAGCGTCCATTTGGTCGGCGTGGCAATAGTGAAAAAACGTCATTGTACATTAGCAGGCCTGCTAGCCGGCGGGGCCGAAAACGTGCAGTACACGCAACAGTGTAAATACAAGCATGCCGAATAAAATCGTTAGCAACATGTTACGGCGCCACATATAAAAGACGAAGGCGGCGAGGCCGGCCAGCAGTTTCGGGTTCGCCAGCGTGAGCTGCACGTCGCCTTGCGTATCGATCAGGAAGTCGGGCCCGATGATGGCCGCCAGCGCGCAGGCCGGGGCATAGCGCAGCATTTCCTGCACCCGCGGCGGGATCGTCACGCGGTGGCCGATCATCCAGAACGAACTGCGGGTGGCGGCGGTGGCCACGCACAGCACACCGATCACGACCCAGATTTCCCAATCAGCCACGGCGCACCTTCGCTTTCGCAAACGTTTCTTCGATCACCATCGCGGTGACCATTCCCACCAGTACCGCCAGCAGCAGCCCCAGCTTGTACGGCAAGTCGTAGGCCAGCACCGAGATCGCCCCCGCCACCAGCACGCCGCACAGGGCAGCGTTATTGATCATCAGCGGCACCATGATGCACAGGATGGCCAGGGTGCCGGCAAAGCCGAGGCCCCATTCGGCCGGCACCGCGCTGCCGAGGAAGATGCCGATGATGGAGCCGATCTGCCAGGCGAACCAGTTCGGATACATCAGCCCCTTCAGGTAGGACAGCTTGCCCACCACCGGCGCCAGGGTCGGATAGCGCTGCAGGAAGAGCGCGACGGTCAGGTCGCCCGAGATATAACCAAGATAAAAGCGTTGCTTCCATGGCAGGTGGGCGAAATGTGGCCCCAGCAGCGCCGAAAAGATCACGAAGCGCAGGTTGACCACCAGGGCGGTGGCGAAAATGACCCAGATCGGGGCCTGGGCGGCGATCAGCGGCAGCGAGGCCAGTTGGGCGGAGCCGGCGAACACCAATAAGGTCATGCCCAGCGACTGCGGCACCGACAGGCCGCTCTTGACCATGGCGATGCCGACCACCAGGCCCCAGGCGGCGATGCCGAACAGGGTCGGCAGGCCGGTCTTGAAACCTTCGTTCCAGGCGTCGCGGTTCGGCGCGTCGCCGATGGAGGCGGGAAGCTGGCCCGGATCGTCGGCCGCGCTCATGCAACAGACCGCAGCGCGTTCAGCACAGACATATCTGTGGCATTCTTGCAACGGCGGACGGGGATGTCGGCGAAGGCGGAAGGCTTGAAACGGTCGGGCATGAAACGCATGTATGGATGTGGCATGGTTGGACGCTCAATATAACAGGCGTCGATCATGCTCTTTATGCTGAACGCATTATTTTACGGTCATTTCGACAATAGAGCGAATCCGTTAAAATCCAGTCTTTGCCCAACTTGCCTGACGGAGAGAAACAGATGAATCAAAAGACGATGCCTGTGGTGGAGCTCACGGCCAAGGACCTGCCGGCCTATTGCCCCAACCCGGCAATGCCGCTGTGGTCCTCGCACCCGCGCGTCTTCCTCGACTTCGACCACCACGGCGAGGCCAAGTGCCCCTACTGCGGCACCCAGTACCGCCTGGCGCCGGGCACCGTGCTCAAGCACCACTGATTTTCTTTCCATGCGGCACGCGCGTCGTTACCTCCACTGGAGGTAACGACTTCCCGCGAAGGCGGGAACCCAAGTTCTTCCTAATGCACTACCCCGCTCCTTCGTGGCTGCCCGGCGGCCACCTGCAAACGATCTATCCGGCGACCTGCATCGCCAAGCCGCCGGTCGCCTACCGCCGCGAACGCTGGCACAGCGCGGACGGCGACTTCGTCGACCTCGACTTCGTGGACGGCCGGCCCGGCCAGCCGCTGGTGGTGCTGTTCCATGGCCTGGAAGGCAGTTCGAACAGCCATTACGCGCGCGGCCTGATGGCGGCGCTGGCGGCGCGCGGCTGGTCGGGCGTGGTGCCGCATTTTCGCGGCTGCTCCGGCGAAGCCAACCTGGCGCCGCGCTTCTATCACTCGGGCGACGCGAGCGAAGTCGACTGGATCGTGCGCAAGCTGCGTGCCTCCCACCAAGGCGCGCTGTATGCGGCCGGCGTCTCGCTGGGCGGCAATGCGCTGCTGCGCTGGCTGGGCGAATCGGGCCATGGCGCCGAGATCGTCGATGCGGCCTGCGCCGTGTCGGCCCCGCTCGACCTGGCGCGCGGGGGCGAAGCGCTGTCGTCCGGCTTCAATATGCTGTACACCCGGATGTTCCTGCAGACCCTCAAGCCGAAGTGCCTGGCCAAGCTGGAGCAATTTCCCGGCCTGTTCGACCGCGCCGCCCTGCTCGCCGCGCGCGACCTGTATGCCTTCGACAATGTCGTCACGGCGCCGCTGCACGGCTACCGCGACACCGACGACTACTGGCACCGCGCCAGCGCCCGCCACGTGCTGCACGACATCACGGTGCCGACCCTGGTGCTCAATGCCCGCAACGACCCCTTCTTGCCGGGCATTCACCTGCCGACGTCGGCGTCGAACGCGGTGACGCTCGAGTATCCGGCGCAGGGTGGACACGTCGGCTTTGCCGTCGGCCCGTTCCCGGGTCGGATCGACTGGCTGCCGCGGCGTATCCTGCACCACTTTGACGCCGTCAATGGCACGCGCGCGCTGGCGCCGGCCGAACCATGCGATGCTGCCTGAATGGACGATATCGTAAAACAGGCAATGGCCAAGTGGCCGAACGTGCCCCACTGCTACGGCTGGCTCGCGCTCGACGCGCGCGGCGGCTGGCGCATGCGCGACGAAGCGGCCCAGCGCGCCAACGCGGCGGGCGACCGCTTGAACAATCCAGCGCTGGTGGGTTTCATCAACCGCAATTACCTGCACGACGAGCGCGGCAACTGGTATTTCCAGAACGGGCCGCAGCGCGTGTACGTGAACCTGGAGGCCACGCCCTTCATCGCGCGCACCGATCCGCAGCAAGGGCTGGTGCTGCAGACCGGACAGGCGCTGGCCGATCTCGAGCGGGTCTGTCTGAGCGATGCCGGCGCGCTGGTGTTCGTGGCGGGCGAGACGGTGGCGCAGCTGGACGACCGCGACGTGGCCCAGGTGCTGGGCCTGCTCGAGCTCGACGGCGCCGCGGCCTCGGACGAGGCGGTGATGGCGTGGCTGGAAGATGGCAATGGCCGCCTGGTGCTGCCGTGGAACGGCAGGCCGCACGAGGTCGAGCGGATGGCAACTGACGACATCGCGTCCAGGTTCGGCTTCAACCAGACGCCGATGCCTTAAATCACTCCTCTTCGGCCTCTTCCTTCGCTTTCTTCTGTTTCTCCTGCAGCTCGCGCACGCGCGCATCGATGACCGCCTGGTCGTAGAACGACGCATCGCTGGCCTTGCGCGCCAGTTCGAGCTGGGCCATCGCCGCCGGCACGGCGCCGGCCAGCACGTACGATTCCGCCAGCGCCATGTGCTGCAGCGCGATCTTGCCCTGCTTGGCATAGGTCCTGGCCAGCATGTCGTGCAGCTTGCGTTCCTCCCGATACTGCTGGGCCTGGTCGCGCAGGAACAGCGCCGCCTCATCGAAACGGTCGGTCGCGATCAGGGCCTGCGCGTACTGGTGCGCGAGCGAGCGCGACAGCGGGAAGCGCTGGCGCGCCGCATCGGCGTCCTTGACCGCCTCTTCCAGCACGGACCTCGGCTGGCCCGGCGCCATCTTGATCTCCAGCGCCAGCCCGGCGAACATGGTCGCGCCATCGCCCACGTTCGACGGCGCCACCGACAGCACCCCTTCGCGCGGCTTCATGGTCTCGAGCGCCTTGTCGAGCCAGCGCTGCGCGCCGGCCAGGTCGTTCTCCTTGAGCGCCAGATAGGCCAGGCCGTACTGGGCTCCGGCCTGCCACTGGCGGTGGGGCTGCTCCCTGAGCTGGGTCTCGAAGGCGGTGCGCGTGTCGCGCCGGCCCTGCTCGCTTCCGTCCTGCAGCACACGGGTGCGCGCGCGCACCAGATGAAAATCGAGGCTGTCGATGCGCTGCTTCTTGGGAATCTCGCGGATGCGCGCCTGCATGTCGGTGATCCGATCCTGGGTCAGCGGGTGGCTGCTCAGGCTGGCCAGGCCGGGAGGCAGGTCGCCATACAGCCTGGAGGCGGCCTGCAGGCGCCGGAAGAAAGCGACGATGCCGGTGGTATCGTAGCCGCCCGCCTCCATGATCTGGAAGCCGACGCGGTCGGCCTCGCGCTCGGCGTCGCGGCTGAAGTTCAGCTGGCGCTGGACGGCCAGGCCCTGGCCTCCCATCAGCACGCCCATGGCCGCATCCGAGCTGGCCCGGGCCGCCAGCGCCGCCAGGATCATCGACGCCAGCGGCAGCAGGACGTCCTGGCGCTGCTGGCCCAGCCGGCGCGCGATATGGCGCTGGGTGACGTGGCCGATCTCGTGCGCCATCACGCCGGCCAGTTCCGATTCGGTCTGGGCCGCGATGATCAGGCCCGAGTGGGCGCCGATGAAGCCGCCCGGCATCGCGAACGCATTCAGGGCCGGATCGCGCACGGCGAAGAAGTGAAAGTCGGCATTGGTCTCGCCGCGCGCGCCGGGCACGGCGGCGACCAGTCCATTGCCGAAATTGTTCAGGTATTCGGAGATCGGCTCGTCGTCGAGGTAATCGCGATCGCGCCGGACGTCGCGCATGAATTCCTCGCCCAGCTTGCGCTCGACGACGGGCGACAGATCGCCGCGCGCGGTGTCGCCGAGCGTGGGCAGGCGGGTCGAATCGGGCCGCCTGAACACGTCGGACTGCGCTGCAACGGGGAAGGCGGTCGCCATGCACAAGGCCATGACGGACAGGGAGGAGCGCCAGCGGCGCGCCATTGCTGGACGGACGACGGATTTCACGGTGCTATCATACCTGCATCCGCGCACATCTTGCTGCTCAGCGAACCATTTTGTAACCCGACCGTATTAACCGAGTAATGACGAATCCGATCCCGACCGCAGACCATTTGACCCACTTCGACGCCACCGGCCAGGCCCATATGGTCGACGTCGGCGCGAAACAGGACACGCACCGCACCGCGGTGGCGGCCGGGACCATCCGCATGAAGCCGGAGACGCTGGCCCTGATCACGTCGGGCAACGCCAAGAAGGGCGACGTGATCGGCATCGCGCGCATCGCGGCGATCATGGCGTCCAAGCGCACCAGCGACCTGGTGCCGCTGTGCCATCCGCTGCCGATCACGCGCGTGACGGTGGATTTCGAGATCGACGAGGCGGCCAACAGCGTGCATTGCCGGGCGCAGGTGGAAACCATCGGCAAGACCGGGGTCGAGATGGAAGCACTCACTGCGGTGCAGGTGGGCCTGCTGACCGTGTACGACATGTGCAAGGCGGTCGATCGGGGGATGGTGATGACCAATGTGCGGGTGATGGAGAAGCACGGGGGCAAGAGCGGGGACTGGACCGCCGATATCGACGCCTGACCGGTTCGACAACTTGCCCAATGCTGTAGACAACGTCCATACTCGGCCTATACTGATGGGCGACGCCCAAAGCGTCTTTCCCCACTCCAACCTGCTATCTGCCCGAGAGGATGTGTCATGACGACCGCATACCCGCAGTTCACCGCAGCGACCGCCCAGCTGAACGCCCTGCCCTATCAAGATGCATTCCTGAAGATCGCCAATGTCTACGCGGATTCGACCCGCGCCAGCCTGGAGCAGCTCTGGATCAGCTCGTCCAAGATCATCATGGAAGAGACGATGAAGGCCTTCATCGCCGCTTCGCAGTCGTGCGCCGAAGCCTTGACCAGGAATGCCGTGTCGGTCCAGCAGCAGTCATTCGGCCGGCTCATCAGCGCCAACCAGAAGGCGGTCGAGATCATGGGGCAGAGCTTTGCCGACGCCATGGCGTCCGGCTGGAAACCCGCGCGCTGAGCACCGCGCTCCATCACTCGATAGGAGTCGACGATGGCAAGCAGCATCACTCCATTCCTGATGTTCGAAGGTTCGGCCGAGGAAGCGATGCGTTTCTATGTCTCGCTGTTCGCCCGCTCCGAAGTCAAGCAGATCGAGCACTACAAGAGCGGCGAAATGGGCCCCGAAGGGACCGTCAAGCGGGCCGATTTCTCCCTCGCCGGCCAGCCCGTGATCTGCATCGACAGTCCGGCCAAGCACGCGTTTACCTTCACACCATCCATGTCGCTGTTCGTGGAGTGCCAGGACGAGGCCGAGTTCGACACCGCCTTCGCCCGGCTGGCGGACGGCGGCAAGCTGCTGATGCCGCCGGATAATTATGGGTTCAGCCGCAAGTTCGGCTGGCTGAGCGACCGCTTTGGCGTTTCATGGCAGCTCAACCTGACCTGACTTGAGGGGGCTCGTTTTTCTTCTCAGGTCATCGGAGCCGGCAGGCGAATACGGCCGCCATTGACTTATTGCTACCAGCTGTCGGAAGCAAGCAGTGACATTAAGATACATTCCAGAGGTAAAGCTGCTGCTATCATGCCGGCTTTTCTCTGCGGCAATGGCCGCCCGCTTGTTTTACCGATATGAACAGCGCCCAAGCCCATGAGCTGAAGCCCCAGGAATACGAATTCGAAACGCTGAACATGCAGGTCGGCGTCCGCCTGCAGCTCATCACGCACCGGCGGCTCAAGCCGGTCGCGCATTTTTCCAGCCTCATCGGCTACGTCAGGGACGAGTACCTGATCCTCAAGATCCCCTTCGAGGACGGGGTGCCGATCGGACTGACCGAAGGCGAGCGCGTGACGATCCGGGTGTTTTCCGGCGTGAACGTGTGTTCGTTCGCCTCCACGGTCGAGCGCGTTTTCAGCCGTCCCCTGTTCTACGTCCATCTTTCATTCCCGACCTCGATCCAGGGCACCAGCCTGCGCGGCGCGATGCGGGTGCGCGCCGACCTGCCGGTGCGGGTGGCCGGCATGAAGTTCGCGGCGCCGATGGATTGCCAGCTGGCGAACGTGTCGGTGACGGGCGCCCGCATCGATTCGTCGCAGCCCTTGCCGCCCGATGAAGACATCGTGGATCTGCGGTTCGCGCTGATGGTCCCGCCCGACAACCGGGAAACCCAGGTGCGCACCCGGGCCAGCATCCGGAACCTGGCGGTCGGCAAGCCGGCGGACGGCCAGGCCGAGATGTACAGCTATGGCGTGCAGTTCATCGATCTCGATCCGGTCCACTACACGCTGCTGCAGAACATGACTTACGAGGCGCTGCTGGCCGACCGCGGCAAGATCGTCTAGGCCCAGCCTTTCGGCAACGGCAATCCTTCCTCGATCGCCAGCCTTTCCATCGCTGCCTCCAGCACCACCCGCGCGCGGCCCGAGGCCAGCGCCAGCTCGGCGTGCAGCGCCGCGTCTTCAGGATTACGCGATGCGCAATGCTGGCTGTAGCGCTCAAAGCTGCCGACCATCATCAGCAATTCGGTCAAGTGACGCGGGCATTCGCAGGTCAGGCGGTTGCCGGCGGCCGCAATATTGGCCAGGTCTTCGTCGGCGAAACGCGGTGGGGCGACGGCGGCGGCAACCGGCTCCTGCAGCGGCGGGCGGTGGCCGGTCAGGGCCGAATGGCATAGCAGGGCCAGTTCATTCAGATCGGCGGGAATACGCGCGACCAGGCAGCCTTGCGCACGCAGGGTGCGGATAGTGGCGCTCGAGCAGAAGCGGTACAGCACGACGACCGCCCCGACGCCGGCCGCATCGCGCGCGGCGGCGATGGCCGGCAGCGCCCGTTCGTCGAGTTCGGATTGTTCGATCACCAGCACGTCGGCGCCTGCATCATCCTGCAATATGTCCGCCGCCTGCGCGAGGTCGGCGCAATGGCCGCGCACGTCCAGCCCCAGGGCGCCCTGCCCCATGGCGGCCACGCGCCGCGCCAGCATGGCGCCGACCAGCAGCACCCGCACCGGCGCCGCCGCCACGGCCCTGGCCTGGCCGTCCAGGCCCAGCATCGATTGCAGCTGGTCGCGGTTGAGACCGGCGAGCACGCCGATCGAATGCCCCTGGTCGACCAGCTGCTTGAGCAGGCCAAGGCGCGTCACCTGTTCGGCCGAGTACAGGCGCTGGCCGCGCTCGGAGCGCTGGGCATCCGACAGGCTGTAGCGGCGCTCCCATACGCGCAGGGTTTCCACCGGCAGACCAGCCAGCCGGGCGGCGGCGCCGGTGCGGTACATGATCCTTTCTTGTCCCGTTTTAAGAAAATCCGTCATTACACGTCCCGAAGTTGAACCATATTTTTGAAACCGCATGGTGTCATAGAATCGAAAAAGATGCATTTCTAGTACTCAACAGTGTCTGGGCCGGCTTCCAGTAGCGCTTCACATGCCTGTAATGCAACGTGGTAAATTGCCAGCTTGCATGCGGCACCCTGCCGCGGCACTGATCGACGAGGATGGAATGACATTTCGCTTGCTGACGATGGCGGCGGCCCTGCTGGCCGCCACCACCGCAACGGCCGCGCCGCGCGGCTTTACCGTGGAAGACCTGGTCAATATGGAACGGGTAGGCAGCCCGGCCGTGTCGCCGGACGCCACGCGCGTGATCTATACCGTGCGCAGCACGGATATGGAAAAGAACCGCGGCAATACCCAACTGTGGATGGTCGACCTGCGCGCCGCCAAGCCTGCGCCGCAGCGCCTGACCCAGCATGCGTCCAGCAGCAGCGACCCGGAATGGTCGCCTTCGGGCGACGCCGTCTATTTCCTGTCGGCGCGCTCGGGTTCGTCGCAGGTATGGCGCCAGCCGGTCGCCGGCGGCGAGGCGGTGCAGGTGACGAACCTGCCGCTGGACGTCGACAACTTCCGCCTCGCGCCAGGCGGCGACCGCCTGGCGTTCAGCCTGGCCGTATTCCGCGACTGCGCCGACCTGGCCTGCACCAGATCGCGCCTGGATGCCAAGGAGAAGGACAAGGCCACCGGCAAGGTCTATGACCGCCTGTTCGTGCGTCACTGGGATACCTGGAACGACCACCGCAACGCCGTGCTGTTCTCGGCGCCGCTGGGTGCGGACGGCAAGATCGGCGGCGAACCGGTCAGCCTGTCCGGCTCGCTCGACGGCGACGTGCCGTCGAAGCCGTTCGGCGACCGCGAAGAGTACCGCTTCAGCCCGGATGGCAAGACCATCGTTTTCTCGGCGCGCATCGCCGGCAAGACCGAAGCCTGGTCGACCAACTTCGACCTGTACAGCGTGCCGGCCGCGGGCGGCGCGGCGCCGCGCAACCTGACCCAGGAGAATCCGGCCTGGGATACCAAGGGCACCTTCTCGCCGGATGGCCGCACCCTGGCCTATCTCGCGATGGCGCGTCCCGGCTTCGAGGCCGACCGCTACCAGGTCATGCTGATGGACGTGGCCACCGGCCAGAAGCGCAAGCTGGCGGCCGACTGGGACCGCTCGGCCGGCAACCTGGTGTGGCGTGCGGACGGCAAGGCGCTGATTGTCGATGCCGAAGACATCGGCCAGCACCGCCTGTTCTCGATCGACGTCGCCAGCGACAAGGTGACGCCGCTGACCGACAAGGGCGCGGTCGGCGCGTATGACCTGCGGCGCGACACGCTGGTGTACACCCACGCCAACCTGCAATCGGGCGCGCAGCTGTTTTCGATGAAGCTGGGCGGCAAGCCGAAACAGCTGACCGATGTGAACACGGAACGTTTGAAGGACGTGCGCTTTGGCGAGTCCGAGCAGTTCTCGTTCGCCGGCGCCAATGGCGAGACCGTGTACGGCTACGTGATGAAGCCGTGGAATGCGCAGCCGGGCCAGAAGTATCCGGTCGCCTTCATCGTCCATGGCGGCCCGCAGGGCAGCTTCGGCAACAGCTGGAGCTATCGCTGGAATCCGCAGGTATATGCGGGCGCGGGGTATGCGGCCGTGTTCATCGACTTCCACGGCTCGACCGGCTACGGCCAGAAGTTCACCGATTCGATCAGCAACGACTGGGGCGGCAAGCCGCTGGTCGACCTGCAGAAGGGCTATGACGCGGCGGTGCAGAAATTCGCGTGGCTCGACCGTTCACGCGACTGCGCGCTGGGGGCGTCGTACGGGGGCTACATGATGAACTGGATCGCGGGTAACTGGTCGGATGAGTTCAAGTGCATCGTGAATCACGACGGCGTGTTCGACACGCGCGGCATGGCGTACTCGACCGAGGAACAGTGGTTTACCGACTGGGAGAGCGGCGGGCCTTACTTCAAGGTGCCGGAGAATCATGAGCGCTTCAATCCGGTTCATCACGTGAACAAGTGGAAGACGCCGATGCTGGTGATCCAGGGTGATCTGGACTTCCGCATTCCTACTGCACAGGCGCTGGGAACCTTTACCGCGCTGCAGCGCATGGGGGTGGAGAGCAAGCTGCTGGTGTTCCCGGATGAGAATCATTGGGTGCTCAAGCCGGCGAATTCTGTGCAGTGGCATCACACTGTGGTGGGGTGGTTGGATCAGTACCTGAAGCAAAAGTAATCGCCGGATAGCAAAAAGCCGCCAAAAGGCGGCCTTTTGTTACAGGCTAGCTAATTACATGAATTACGGGGCGGTAACAGTCTCGCAAGCTTTGCCGGTCAACTCTTCATCAATACTGGTTTCGCAGGTCCAGGCGCCATCTGCATCACGCTTCTGGGTCACGGTTTCGCCGTTCACCGAGCTTGGGCCGCTGTTGATGGTGCAGACCAAGTCGATCGCGCCAGTGGTGGTAGGAGCGCCCACGAAACTGATGTCGCAGTTCGAGGTCTCAGCCTTCAAACCGCTGGCGGCCAGCGCTGCATCTGCAGCCAAGTTCGAGTCCATGTTCAGGGCGACGTCGAGGCCAGTCTTACCAGCAGAAACTTCAGCCAGTGCAGCGCTGAACTTCGACTTGGCGACATAGTTCTGGTAAGCAGGGATGGCGACAGCTGCCAGGATGCCGATGATGGCAACAACGATCATCAGTTCAATCAGGGTGAAGCCGCCTTCGGCCTTCTTGGTTTGCATTTGCTTGAAGTTCATTTTTCTCTCCAGGGTAGTATTTCAAAAATAAGGACTACATGTCTTGTACTGCTCAGCTGCTACGCTTTCCTATATGCAAGCGCTGTGCCAGCCCGAAAACAGCAGAAAACGGTCGATTTTATTAATCCCGACATAACGAAATCGTGTGCTACGACAAAAATTGGCGCTTCGGGTGACAAAATTTGTCAGTGCCATACAGCAATTTTTGTCAGACGACGGAGATTGGCGACGAAAAATGGACCCGCAAATACAAACGGGGAGCCGAAGCTCCCCGTCTTAGCTGTCGATAAAGAGATCGTCAGAATTACAGCATCGCCTTCAGCAGACGCGCCATTTCCGACGGGTTCTTGGTGACCTTGATGCCGCAGGCTTCCATGATTTCCAGCTTGGCTTGCGCGGTGTCGGCGCCGCCCGAGATCAGCGCGCCGGCGTGGCCCATGCGCTTGCCCGGAGGCGCGGTCACGCCAGCGATGAAGCCAACCACTGGCTTCTTCATGTTGTCCTTGATCCAGTGAGCGGCGTTCGCTTCGTCAGGACCGCCGATTTCGCCGATCATGATGACCGCGTCGGTGTCAGGATCGTCGTTGAACATGCGCATCACGTCGATGTGCTTCAGGCCGTTGATCGGGTCACCGCCGATGCCGACTGCCGACGATTGGCCCAGGCCCAGCGCGGTCAGCTGGCCGACTGCTTCATAGGTCAGGGTGCCCGAACGCGACACGACGCCGATACGGCCCTTCTTGTGGATGTGGCCCGGCATGATGCCGATCTTGATTTCGTCAGGGGTGATCAGGCCTGGGCAGTTCGGGCCCAGCAGCAGGGTCTTGGAACCGGCTTTCGCCATGCGATCCTTGATTTCCATCATGTCGCGGACAGGGATGCCTTCGGTGATGCAGATTGCCAGGTCCAGCTCGGCTTCAACGGCTTCCCAGATGGCGGCGGCTGCGCCTGCCGGTGGGACGTAGATGACCGACACGGTGGCGCCGGTTTCCGACTTGGCTTCCTTGACCGATGCGTAGATTGGAATGCCTTCGAAATCTTCACCGGCTTTCTTCGGGTTCACGCCTGCGACGAAGGCTTCCTTGCCGTTCGCGTAGTCGCGGCACATACGGGTGTGGAATTGGCCGGTCTTGCCGGTGATGCCCTGGGTGATGACTTTGGTGTCTTTGTTGATCAGAATCGACATTTTTATTTCCTTAGCGAATTAGGCTTTACCAGCGGCGGCGGCGACGACCGACTTCGCTGCGTCTTCCATCGTGTCTGCGGCGATGATTGGCAGACCCGAGTCAGCCAGCATCTTCTTGCCCAGGTCTTCGTTGGTGCCCTTCATGCGCACGACCAGCGGCACTTGCAGCGACACGGCTTTCGATGCGGTGATCACGCCTTCGGCGATGACGTCGCAACGCATGATGCCGCCGAAGATGTTGACCAGGATGGCCTTCAGTTCCGGGTTCTTCAGCATGATCTTGAAGGCTTCGGTCACTTTCTCGGCCGTGGCGCCACCGCCCACGTCCAGGAAGTTGGCCGGCTCGCCGCCGAACAGCTTGATGGTGTCCATGGTGGCCATGGCCAGGCCGGCGCCGTTCACCAGGCAGCCGATGTTGCCGTCCAGCGAGATGTAAGCCAGGTCGAATTTCGATGCTTCGACTTCGGCTGGATCTTCTTCGTCCAGGTCGCGGTAGGCGACGATCTCTGGGTGACGGAACAGCGCGTTGGCGTCGAAGTTGAATTTCGCGTCCAGGGCGATGATCTTGCCCGAGCCGGTCACGATCAGCGGGTTGATTTCTGCCAGCGATGCGTCGGTATCCCAGTAGGCTTTGTACAGGCCTTGCAGGTTGGCGCGTGCGTCGGCGATCGAGCCCTCCGGCACGCCGATCTTGGCGGCGATGCTGTCGGCGTCGGCGTCGGTCAGGCCGACGGCCGGATCGATCACGACGTTGTGGATTTTTTCAGGATTGCTGTGCGCGACTTCTTCGATGTCCATGCCGCCTTCCGACGACGCCATCAGCACGACCTTCTGGGTCACGCGGTCGGTGACCAGCGAGACGTACAGTTCCTGCTTGATGTCGGCGCCTTCTTCGATCATCAGGCGACGCACTTTCTGGCCTTCCGGGCCGGTCTGGTGGGTCACCAGCTGCATGCCCATGATCTGGTCAGCGTATTCCTTGACTTGTTCGATCGACTTGGCGACCTTGACGCCACCGCCCTTGCCACGGCCACCAGCGTGGATCTGGGCCTTGACCACCCAGACCGGACCGCCCAGTTCTTCAGCTGCCTTGACAGCCTCTTCCACCGACATGCACGGAATGCCGCGCGGAACGGTCACCCCGAATTTTCGGAGGATCTCTTTGCCCTGGTACTCATGGATCTTCATGCTGGCTTCCCTTCTTCTATTACTGAATTAGAAATACGGTTGAACTACAAAAAATAAAACGACGAACGCTAACCCGAGACGGCCTTGATCGACCAGCGTGGGTAGTATTTGGCCACGGCAGGGCCGTCGCTGCGCAGGGCGTGGCAACGGTCGAGCTCAAATGGACGGTCGGTTGACGAGCCGCCGAGCCCGCCTGGGGCATCGACATTGTCGTCAGCAAAGGCTTGCAAGGCTGCGGTTGGCAGCACCTGGGCCAATTCGGTCAAATGGGTGCAGCCGAGCACGCCGGATAGGCGGTCTTTCAGATGCAACCGGAAATGGTTCACGAGCGAGAGCCCGATCAACTTCTTGTAGGCAGGGCCGATGGTATCGCAATAGCCCGGATACGGGACGGCATCGGATGCGGCTTCGGCATCGACGATGTTGAGGTCGCGGTCAATGGTCACGCGCAGCTTGAGGTCGTGCACCGGCGTGCCGCCGGGCCGTTCGCCGGAAGCAAGCGCGACAGTACGCGTCTTCACATCGCGGATGCTGGCATCGAGGTCCCACAAGCCATCGTCGCGCGCGAACGCTTCGACTGTGATGGCGCGCGTATGCCGGAGCGAGCGCGATACGGGAGGTGACAAAGGCATAAATACCAGTGCCGTCGAGACGGCGGTTAGTGATGCAGCCGGTGTGCTTCGTGCACGTTGCCGCAGCTTCTGCGACAACAACCGCTCATGCGGCGCTGCTTAAACCCGCAAAGTTTAGCACAGCGTCCACAGCGGCGCATGGGAAAGAAAGGTTAGTAAGGGATACTACGAGGAGATGAAGGGACTTCGGGGGAATATGACGGCGCGTTTGCCGCTTATATTATTCGCCCGTCTTTAATGCGAGTCGCCAAGCCATTCACGACGTGAATGAAAGATATGTGGTTGGGATAGGATCAGTCAGTGATCGGACGGTCAGGCGTAACAAAGCGCCAGCGTGCAGCGCCATCGCCCGTTGAGGAATATGCCCTAGGCATATCGGGAGATGGCGCTCCACGCTGGCGCCTGGAGAGGTATGGCCGCCAGATCAGCGTCACGGACATGAAGTCCTTCGAGGCACGCTGTAATGACGTACATCTTAGTCAAAGGCACGCTGTAATGACGCATATTGTAGTTGAACGCGTGGACGGAAAATCCGTCCACCCTACGACAACTCGTCGTCCGCAGGGCTACCTTGCATTGCCACCCGCGCCGCGCGCTGGGAAAAGCCGCGCTGCAACAGGAAGCGCATCTGCTTGGCCCGCATTGCCGCGTCGGTGGCGACGGTGCCGAACTTGCGCTGCCAGACTTCGACGGCGCGCGCGGTCTCGCTGTCGGACAGCCCAGCCTTGATCTCGACCAGTGCATCGCCGGTGACGCCATGGCTTTGCAGCTCCGCCACCACACGGCTGTTGCCGTAGCGGCTGGCCTTACGGTTGATCAGGGACTCGGCAAAACGTTCTTGCGACAGCCAGTTATTCTTTTCAAGGAAATCCAGGAGGGCGTCGACGTCTTCGTCTTCCTGGGCATACTTGGCCAGCTTGCGCCGCAACTCGAACCGGCTGTGCTCGCGCTGCGACAGATAGCGCAGCGCGCGCGCCTTGAGGCTCAGTACGGGTGCTGGCATGGCAACACCATCGTCGACAACATGGCGCGAACAGCCACGGCGCTACCTTGCCGCGCCGCCCTCGCCAGACGATTACTCACCAACAGCCTGCAGCTTTGGCTTGTCGTCGCCACCGGCTGCCACCGGCGGCAGTTCACGCACGCCCAGGGCGGCGCGGACCTTGTTTTCGATCTCACGCGCCAGGGCTGGGCGATCCACCAGGAACTGACGGGCATTGTCCTTGCCCTGGCCGATGCGCTCGCCGTTATAGCTGTACCACGAGCCCGATTTCTCGACGATCTTGTTGTCGGCGCCCAGGTCCAGGATTTCGCCTTCGCGCGAGGTGCCTGCTCCGTACAGGATGTCGAAGTGGGCTTCCTTGAACGGTGGCGCGATCTTGTTCTTGACGACCTTGACCTTGGTTTCGTTACCGATCACTTCGTCGCCCGACTTGATCGAACCGGTACGACGGATGTCCATGCGCACGGAGGCGTAGAACTTCAGTGCGTTACCGCCGGTGGTCGTCTCTGGGCTGCCGAACATGACGCCGATCTTCATGCGGATCTGGTTAATGAAGATCACCAGCGTGTTGGTGCGGTTGATCGAACCGGTCAGCTTGCGCAGTGCTTGCGACATCAGGCGCGCCTGCAGGCCCGGCAGCGAATCGCCCATGTCGCCTTCGATCTCGGCGCGCGGGGTCAGTGCCGCCACCGAGTCGATGACCACCAGGTCGACGCTGCCCGAACGCACCAGTGCGTCGGTGATTTCGAGCGCCTGTTCGCCGGTATCCGGCTGCGAGATCAGCAGGTCGCCCAGGTTGATGCCCAATTTTTGGGCATAGGTCACGTCGAGCGCGTGCTCGGCGTCGATGAAGGCGCAGGTGCCGCCCAGTTTTTGCATCTGGGCGATGGTCTGCAGGGTCAGGGTGGTTTTACCCGACGATTCAGGGCCGTAGATCTCGACGATACGGCCGCGCGGCAGGCCGCCGACGCCCAGCGCGATGTCGAGGCCCAGCGAGCCGGTGGAAACAGTCTGCACTTCCTCGACCGGTGCGCTGGTGTCCATGCGCATGACCGAGCCCTTGCCGAACTGCTTTTCGATTTGCGCCAGGGCGGCTGCCAGCGCCTTGCCTTTTTCAGAGGCGTTCAATGCGGATTTTTTGTCGTCCATGGTGTACTTTCAATCGTGGAGTAGGCAAGGTGTGGGCGCGCACGCGCACTTCAAGAGCCACTACTGTATAAAAATCCAGTGGTTTTTGCAAGCACTAATACGTGGCCATCTTGTCAAGAAATGGACCCAGGCTCGCATTGTTGCGACAAATCAAACACAATACGGGTCTGAGTTTGTCTAACGCGATAACCGAGGTGCCATTATGCGAATTCTGCTCGCTGAAGATGATAGCGTACTTGCCGACGGCCTGACGCGATCCTTGCGCCAGTCCGGCTACGCCATCGATTACGTCAAGAACGGCCAGGATGCCGACACCGCCCTCTCCACCCAGGAGTTCGACCTGCTCATCCTCGACCTCGGCCTGCCGAAGATGTCGGGGCTCGAGGTGCTGCGCCGCCTGCGCGCCCGCGCCTCGCTGCTGCCGGTCCTGATCCTCACCGCCGCCGATTCCGTCGAGCAGCGCGTGGAAGGCCTCGACCTGGGCGCCGACGACTACATGGCCAAGCCGTTCGCCCTGTCCGAACTCGAGGCGCGGGTGCGCGCCCTCACCCGCCGCGGCGCCGGCGGCGGCCCGACCGTGGTGCGCCACGGCCCGCTGGTCTACGACCAGGTCGGCCGCAGCGCCTACATCAATGACCAGATGCTCGACCTCTCGGCGCGCGAGCTCGGCCTGCTCGAAGTGCTGCTGGCGCGCACCGGCCGTCTGGTATCCAAGGAACAATTGGTTGACCACTTGTGCGAATGGGGCGAGGAAGTCTCGAACAACGCGATCGAGGTCTACGTGCACCGCCTGCGCAAGAAGATCGAAGTCGGCGGCGTGCGCATCGCCACCGTGCGCGGCCTGGGCTACTGCCTCGAGAAATTCTCCGAGGCCGCCGCCAGCGCCTCCGCCGAGCGCAGCGCAGCAACCGCAACGGCAACCGTCGCCGACAGGTGAACGAACGCGACGCCGGCTTGACGCCCTGGCCTGAGCACGGGTCGGCCGCTCCCCCGGCGGCGCCGGCCGAGCCGACCTACGTCCCGCCGAATCCCGAGCCGGACGAGAACATCCGCCATTCGCTGTTCGGCGAGATCCTCGACTGGATGCTGGCCCCGCTGCTGCTGCTGTGGCCGATGAGCATCGCCATCACCTATCTCGTCGCCAAGTCGATCGCCAACCAGCCGTTCGACGACGCGCTCGAAGACCGGGTCACGGTGCTGGGCCAGCAGATCCGCAGCGTGGCCGGCAAGGCGGCCGGCCAGCTGCATCCGTCCGGCCGCGACATCCTGCGCGCCGACGACGTCGACAGCGTCTATTACCTGCTGGCCGGACCCG
Source organism: Massilia sp. UYP32 (assembly GCF_050434365.1). NCBI lineage: Bacteria > Pseudomonadati > Pseudomonadota > Betaproteobacteria > Burkholderiales > Oxalobacteraceae > Massilia > Massilia sp. UYP32. The sequence goes on along the minus strand of NZ_JBNDIK010000021.1, from coordinate 17,613 downwards.
ACGGCGAGCTGCTGGACGGCGACCGCGACCTGCCGCGGCCGCGGATGAACGCCGACGACGAGCATGCGCGCAGCGGCGCGGTCGAGTTCCGCAACGACAGCATCCACGGCACGCCGATCCGGGTCGCCTACACCTACATCAACCTCGACCCATTGCACGAGCGTTCCCCGCAGCCGCCGCTCGAACCGCCGCTGGCCCTGGTGCAGGTGGCCGAGACGCTCGACAAGCGCGCGCACCTGGCGGGCGAGATCATCAAGGGCGTGATCCTGCCCCAGTTCATCATCCTGCCGGTGATCCTGGCGCTGGTGTGGTTTGCGCTGTCGCGCGGCCTGACCCCGCTGGCCGAGCTGCAGCAGCGCATCCGGGCGCGGCCCCAGGACGACCTGTCGCCGATCGATCCGCGCCAGGTGCCCGAAGAAATCTCGCCGCTGGTCGGCTCGTTCAACGACATGCTCGAGCGCCTGGGCGAATCGGTGGCGATGCAGAAGCGCTTCATCGCCGACGCCGCGCACCAGATGAAGACCCCGCTGGCCGGCATGCGCATGCAGTCCGAGCTGGCCCTGCGCCAGCTCGACCCGGCCGAGATCCACCGCTCGCTGGAACAGCTGGCCAAGAGTTCGGAATCGGCCACGCGCCTGGTGAACCAGCTGCTGGCGCTGGCGCGCGCCGAAAACCAGCCGCAGGCCGGCCTGGCCTTCGCCGAGATCGACCTGCCGCGCCTGGCCCGCGAGACGGTGCAGGACTGGGTGCAGGCCTCGTTCGCGGGCGAGATCGACCTGGGCTTCGAGCCGCCCACCGCCGACGAAGGCCCGGTCGTCATCGCCGGCCAGCCGCTGATGCTGCGCGAACTGCTGTCGAACCTGATCGACAATGCGCTGCGCTACACGCCGGCCGGCGGCAGCGTCACGGTGCGCGTGCGGCGCGACGGCGCCGGCGGACCGGCCCTGCTCGAGGTCGAGGACACCGGCCCCGGCATCGCCCCGAGCGAGCGCGAACGCGTGTTCGAGCGCTTCTACCGCATCCTGGGCAGCAATACCCAGGGCAGCGGCCTGGGCCTGGCGATCGTGCGCGAGATCGCGCAGCAGCACGGCGCCGAGATCGACATCTTCAACAACCCGCGCAGCCACTCCGCGCGCTTCCCGGGCAGCCTGTTCCGCCTGACTTTCCCTCCTCCGCTCCATGAACCCGACGCCGCCCCTTGACCCCCACCATGACGCCGCGGCGCGGCGCCGCTGCGCCAACGCCATGCACTGGGAGCGCACCCGCAAGATGACCCTGCTGCTGCTGGCGCTGTGGCTGGCGACCGGCTTCGGCACCGTGTTCTTCGCGCGCGAGCTGGCGCGCTTCGAGGTGTTCGGCTGGCCGCTGTCGTTCTACATGGCGGCGCAAGGCGCCTCGCTGGTGTCGCTGGCCATCATCGGCTTCTATGCCTGGCGCATGCGCCGGCTCGACCGCGACGCTGCGGCCAATACTGCGGCGGGCGCCGGGGATAAGCCACGATGAGCGGCAAGCCACCTTATTTCAGCAAGCTGGCGCGCTACTACCTGTGGTACACCGGCTGCTTCGCGCTGTTCCTGGTCGCCGTCGCCCTGCTCGAGCAGGAGGGCATGCCGCGCCTGTGGATCGGCCACCTGTTCATGTTCGCCACCATCGCCCTGTACGCGATCATCGGCGTGATCTGCCGCACCTCGAGCGTCACCGAATACTACGTCGCCGGGCGGCGCGTGCCGGCCATGTTCAACGGCATGGCCACCGCCGCCGACTGGATCTCGGCGGCCAGCTTCATCAGCCTGGCCGGGGGCCTGTATCTGCAGGGCTTCGACGGCCTGGCCTTCATCATGGGCTGGACCGGCGGCTTCGTGCTGGTCGCGCTGCTCATCGCGCCCTACCTGCGCAAGTTCGCGCAGTACACCGTGCCCGACTTTTTGGCGGCGCGCTACGGCGGTGGAAGTGGGGACAAAGGCGGAGGCCGCGGCGCCCCAGTGCGCGCGCTGGCGGTCGGCGCCACCATCCTGGTCTCGTTCACCTACGTGGTGGCGCAGATCTACGCGGTCGGCCTGATCGCCTCGCGCTTCACCGGCGTCGACTTCTCGGTCGGGATCTTCCTGGGCCTGGCGAGCATCCTGGTGTGCTCGTTCCTGGGCGGGATGCGCGCCATCACCTGGACCCAGGTGGCGCAGTACATCATCCTGCTGGTCGCCTTCCTGATTCCGACCATGTGGCTGTCGGCCAAGCATGCCGACAATCCGATCCCCGCGGTGGCGTATGGCTCGCTGCTGCCCAAGCTGACCGCGCGCGAAGCCGAACTGGCGCGCGACCCGCGCGAAGAACAGGTGCGCGCCGAGTTCCGCCGCAGGGCCGATGAATACGCGGCGCGGCTGGACGCGCTGCCCGAATCGTGGGAGACCGGCAAGCTGGACGCCCAGCGCCAGCTGGCGGCGGCGCGCGCGCGCAACGCCTCGCTGACCGAGGTGCGCCAGGCCGAGCGCGCGCTGGCCACCTATCCCAACTCGGTGGATGAGGCGCGCTCGCAATGGAGCGAGCGGCGCGACGCCAACCTGGCGCGCGCCCGGCCGCCCGAGCCGCACGCCGAGCCCTTCCCCGGCGCCACGAAGGAAGAATCGGACGAGCGCCGCAATAACTTTTTGGCGGTGGTGTTCTGCCTGATGTTCGGCACCGCGGCGCTACCCCACATCCTGATGCGGGCCTACACCACGCCGTCGGTGAACGACACCCGGGTTTCGGTGTTCTGGACCCTGTTCTTCATCCTGCTGGTGTACCTGACGATTCCGGCGCTGGCGGTGCTGGCCAAGTACGACATCTATACCTCGCTGGTCGGCAGCGACTTCTCGGCGCTGCCCACCTGGATCTCGTACTGGGCCAACGTGGACAAGGCCAATCCCCTGGTGAGCGTGGCCGACATCAACGGCGACGGCATCGTGCAGCTGGCCGAATTCGCGATCGACGCCGACGTGCTGGTGCTGGCCACGCCCGAGATCGGCGGCCTGCCCTACGTGATCGCGGGCCTGGTCGCGGCCGGCGGCCTGGCGGCGGCGCTGTCGACCGCCGACGGCCTGCTGCTGGCGATCTCCAACGCGCTGTCGCACGACGTCTACTACAAGATGGTCAACCCGGGCGCCTCGACCCAGAAGCGGGTGACGATTTCCAAGCTGCTGCTGCTGGGGGTGGCCTTCATCGCCGCCTACGTGGCCTCGCAAAAGCCGGCCGACATCCTGTCACTTGTCGCGGCGGCGTTCTCACTTGCTGGTTCGACGCTCTTTCCGGTGCTGGTGCTGGGCGTGTTCTGGAAGCGCGCCAACCACCAGGGGGCGATCGCCGGGATGCTGGTCGGGTTCGCGGTCTGCCTGTACTACATGCTGCGCGCCAGTCCGGCGCTGGGCGGCAACCTGGGCGATGCCTGGTTCGGCATCCTGCCGATGGCGGCCGGCGTGTTCGGGGTGCCGGCCGGGATGCTGACGGTGGTGGTGGTCAGCCTGCTCACCGCGCCGCCCGGCCGCGGCAGCGAGGGCATGGTCGACTACATCCGGGCGCCGGAGTGACTTCAAGGTGAGAATTGAGTAGATTCCGGCCGGGCTCCGGATGATATCGTGATTCGTGCAGGTCGCCTCGCCGCGGCCGCTACGACAATAACGATCTCAGACGGAAAACCATGACTGCATTGACCCGCGCATTGCGCGCCGCCTCGCTGGCGGCGCTGGTGCTGTGCGGCGCGGCCCAGGCCCAGGCCCCGGCCCCGGCCACCACGTCCGCCGCACCGCCTCCCCTCTCCGCCTTCTTCGGCAACTCCCCATTCGGCGACGCCAAGCTCTCGCCCACGGCACGCTACCTGGCCGTGCGCGCCAGCGCCCCCGGCCAGCGCGACTTCCTGATGGTGATCGACCTGGACACCAAGGCCGGCAAGATCATCGCCAACTACAGCGATGCCGACGTCAACGGCTTTTACTGGATCAACGACACGCGCCTGGTCTTCGACACCCACGAAAAAGGCGTGGGGCCGGGCGACCAGCGTTTCGCGCCCGGCCTGTATGCGGTGGACCACGACGGCGGACGCTTCGTCGAACTGGCCAGCCGCACCGGCAGGTCGGCCAACGAGGGGTCGCGCACGGCGCGCAAGCTGCTGCCGGTCCAGAGCCGGATCGCCGGCAATATGCCGTGGGAAGGCTCGGACTACACCTATGTGGCGTCGGCGGTCGGCAACATGAAGGGAGAGATGAGTCACGTCGACCTGCTGCGCGTCAACACCGTCACCGGCCAGTACAGCACCGTTCCGCGCCCGGGCAATACCTTTGGCTGGCTGCTCGACCACAAGGGGGAGCCGCGCCTGGCGATCACCCACAAGGACCTCACCAGGACGATCCAGTATCTCGACCCGGCCACCGGCGAGTGGCGCGCGCTGGCCAGCTCCCCGATTTTCCAGGAAACCGCCGACACCATCGAGCCGCTGGGCTTCGGCCCGACCGGTGCCCTGTTCGTCGTGGCCCGCGGCAAGACCGGCCTGAAGGCGCTGCACACCCTCGACGTTGCCACCGGCAAGCGCGATCCGCAGCCGTTGCTGTCCGCCCCCGGCTACGATTTCGACGGCGGCCTCGTGGTCAACAGCGACAAGGTGCTCGGGGTCCTGTTCCGGACCGACGCGATGTCGAACGAGTGGTTCGATCCCGCCATGAAACAGGTCCAGCAGGACGTCGACAAGCTGCTGCCCACGACCGTCAACCTGGTCTCGGTGCCGGGGCACGCGACGTCGCCGCTGGCCGTGGTCACCGCGTATTCCGACGTCGTCGCCCCCATCTTCTTCCTGTACGACACCAGGACGAAAGCGCTGAACAAGATCGGCGAAGCGCGCCCCGGCCTGCAGCCGGCGCAGATGGGACGCCAGCAATTCTTCCGCTACAAGGCGCGCGACGGCATGGACATCCCGGCGCTGCTGACGCTGCCGCCGGGCGCGCAACGCAGCGGCCTGCCCCTGGTGGTCATGGTGCATGGCGGCCCCTACGTCCGCGGCGCCTCCTGGGGCTGGTCGCCCGTGTCGCAATTCCTGGCCTCGCGCGGCTATGCGGTGCTGGAACCGGAATTTCGCGGCAGCCAGGGCTTCGGCTCGCAGCATGAGCGCGCCGGCTACAAGCAATGGGGCCTGGCGATGCAGAACGATATCGCCGACGGCGCGCGCTGGGCGATCGACAAGGGGATCGTCGATCCCAAGCGCATCTGCATCGCCGGCGGCAGCTATGGCGGCTACGCCACCCTGATGGGCCTGGTCAACGATCCGGACCTGTACAAGTGCGGGATCAATATCGTCGGCGTGACCGATATCGGCCTGCTGTTCGACAATGGCTGGAGCCTGAGCGATGACGTCTCGCGCGACACCAAGGAACACAGCATGCCTGAAAAAATCGGCGACCCGGTCAAGGACGCGGCCCAGTTCAAGGCCACCTCGCCCATCCAGCAGGCCGCGCGCATCACCCAGCCATTGATCCTGGCCTATGGCGGGGTCGACCGGCGCGTGCCGATCAACCACGGCACCGCGTTCCGCAACGCCGTCATGCGCACCAACAAGAACGTCGAGTGGATCGAGTATCCGGAAGAAGGCCATGGCTGGTCGCTGGAAAAGAACCGCCTCGACTTCTGGGGCCGGGTCGAGACCTTCCTCGACAAGCACATCGGCAGCGGCGCGGCGCGCTGAGCGGCCGGATGTGAAAACGGGCGCCCCGGGCGCCCGTCTCGCGTGCGAAGATCCGCCGCTTACAGCACGACGGTCTGCGCCTGGCCTTCTTCGCGGGCGCGGATCTCGCCGATGCGGTAGACGGTCTCGCCGGCCGCTTCCAGCTGGGCGAATGCCGCATCCGCGTTTTCTTTCGAGACGATCACGGTCATGCCGATGCCGCAGTTGAACACGCGGTGCATCTCGGCATCCGCCACGCCGCCATGCTGCTGCAGCCACTTGAACAGCGGCGGCATGGTCCACGACGACGCGTCCAGCACGGCGGTCAGGTTATCCTGCAGCACGCGCGGGATGTTCTCGACCAGGCCGCCGCCGGTGATGTGCACCAGGCCCTTCACTTCCATCGAGGCCATCAGGGCCAGCAGCGGCTTGACGTAGAGGCGGGTCGGCGCCATCAGCACGTCGGCCAGCTTGCGGCCGTGGAAATCGGCCTCGAGGTCGGGCTTGGCGACGCTGATGATTTTACGCACCAGCGAGTAACCATTGGAGTGGATGCCCGACGAGGCCAGGCCCAGCACCACGTCGCCTGGCACGATCTTGCTGCCGTCGATGATCTGCGATTTCTCGACCGCGCCGACGGCGAAGCCGGCCAGGTCGTATTCGCCGTCCGGGTACATGCCCGGCATTTCGGCGGTTTCGCCGCCCAGCAGGGCGCAGCCCGACTCTTCGCAGCCCTTGGCGATGCCCGAGACCACGGCGGTGGCGGTCGCCACGTCCAGCTTGCCGCACGCAAAGTAATCGAGGAAGAACAGCGGCTCGGCGCCCTGCACCAGGATGTCGTTGACGCTCATGGCGACCAGGTCGATGCCGACCGTGTCGTGGCGGTTCAGCTCGAACGCCAGCTTGAGCTTGGTGCCCACGCCGTCGGTGCCCGAGACCAGGACCGGTTCCTTGAACTTCTTGCTGATCTCAAACAGACCGCCGAAGCCGCCGATCCCGCCCAGCACGCCTTCGCGCATGGTGCGCTTGGCGAGCGGCTTGATCGCTTCGACCAGGGCGTCGCCGGCATCGATATCGACACCCGCGTCGCGGTAAGAGAGAGAAACATTAGATGGTTGGCTCATGGTATTTGGCAGCGGAGGCGGTAAAATAGGAGGCGACCGGCAAAACTGGTCAATCCACTATTTTAGCAAAACGGTTCTCCCCATAACCGTTTGACGAACTAATTTGATTAACAGCGCAGCGGAAATCACCTTACTGGCATGCCATTTTCCCTTACCGCGGGCATGAACCGACGAACGCCATGAAACAGCTGGTGCTCGATTTAGGCGCCGAGCCGGCGCACAGCCTCGACACCTTCCAGGTGGGGGAAAATGCCGAACTGGCGCACCTGATGCACCTGTTCGCCGAGCGCGTCTCGCGCGAGCACTTCGCTTATCTGTGGGGCGATACCGGCGCCGGCAAGACCCACCTGCTGCAGGCGCTGGCAGCCAGCCCGGCCTCGCGCTACATCGCAGCAAGCGCGCCTGCCGAGCAGTTCGTGCACGCGCCCGAGGTCACGCTGTACCTGCTGGACGATTGCGACCGCCTCAGCCCGCGACGCCAGATCGACGCCTTCGCGCTGTTCAACCAGATCCGCGAGCACGGCGCCTACATGGTCTGCACCGGTCCGGTGCCGCCGGCCGTGCTGGGGGTGCGCGAAGACCTGCGCACCCGCATGGGCTGGGGGCTGGTGTACCAGATCCACGGCCTGTCGGACGACCAGAAGATCGAAGCGCTGACGCACGCCGCCGAGGCGCGCGGTTTGACCTTGTCGGCCAGCGTGTTACCCTATTTGTTGTCTCATTTCAAACGCGACATGCGTTCCCTGTCGACCATGCTGGACGCGCTGGACCAGTATTCGCTCGAAACCCAGCGCCCGGTCACGCTGCCCCTGCTGCGCGACCTGCTGTTGCAAGAGAATCTGCCGCTTGAACCCAAAGAATGAAAAACCTTGCCCTGTTTGACCTCGACCACACCCTGCTGCCGCTCGATTCGGACCACGAATGGGGAGAATTCCTGGCGCGGGTCGGCGCGGTCGACGGCGACGCCTACCGCGCCCGCAACGACGCCTTCTTCGCCCAGTACAACGCCGGCGTGCTCGACCCGGTCGAATACCTCGAGTTCGCGCTCGGCACCCTGGCGAGCTTTTCCCGCCTGGAGCTTGAATCCCTCCATGCGCGCTACATGCGCGAAGTGATCGAGCCGGCCATCAAGCCGCAGGCATTGAGGCTGGTGCGCGAGCACCAGGACGCCGGCGACCTGGTGGCGATCATCACCGCCACCAACCACTACATCACGGCGCCGATCGCGGCCGCCTTCGGCGTCGAGCACCATATCGCGGCCATGCCCGAACGCGACGCCGCCGGCAACCTGACCGGACGCCTGGCCGGGACCCCGACCTCGGGCCCGGGCAAGATCACGCACATGCACGCCTGGCTGGAACGCCTGGGGCAGCCGTTCGGCAGCTTCGGCCGCAGCCATTTCTACAGCGATTCGCACAACGACATTCCGCTGCTGTCCATCGTCTCCCATCCGGTCGCGACCAATCCGAGCGCCGCGCTCGCGAGCCACGCGCAGCAACAGGGCTGGCCAACCATCCAACTATTCAATGATTAAAAAATTCATCCGTAAAATCCTGGGTGTGAAAGACCAGCGCGACGCCACCGAACCGACCATCCTCGGCCCGGCCGAACACGGCATCGACCCCAAGAACGTCTCGTCCAACGCGATCCGCGTCACGCAGACACTGCAGGAAGCCGGCTTCAAGGCCTTCGTCGTCGGCGGCGCGGTGCGCGACCTGCTGCTGGGCGTGAAGCCCAAGGACTTCGACATCGCCACCGACGCCACGCCCGAGCAGGTCAAAAAACTGTTCCGGCGCGCCTTCATCATCGGCCGCCGTTTCCAGATCGTGCACGTGATGTTCGGCCAGGACCTGCTGGAGGTGACCACCTTCCGCGGCAACGGCAGCGACAACGCGCCCAAGGACGAACACGGCCGCGTCCTGCGCGACAACAGCTTCGGCCCGCAACATGAAGACGCCGCGCGGCGCGACTTCACCATCAACGCCATGTACTACGATCCGGCCACCCAATCGGTGCTGGACTACCACGGCGGCATCGAGGACATCCGCGCCAAGACCCTGCGCATCATCGGCATGCCCGAGGCGCGCTACCGCGAAGACCCGGTGCGCATGCTGCGCGTGGTGCGCTTCGCGGCCAAGCTGGGCTTCACGATCGAGCCGACCACGCGCGCGCCGATCCCCGTGATGGCCCCGCTGATCGACAACGTGCCGGCGGCGCGCGTGTTCGACGAAATGCTCAAGCTGCTGCTGTCGGGCCACGCCCTGGCCTGCCTCAAGGAACTGCGCTCGGCCGGCCTGCACCATGGCCTGCTGCCCCTGCTCGACGTGGTGCTGGAGCAGCCGATCGGCATGAAGTTCGTGACCCTGGCCCTGGACTCGACCGACTCGCGCGTCAAGGCCGGCAAGGGCGTCTCGCCCGGCTTCCTGTTCGCTTCGCTCCTGTGGCACCAGGTGCTCGAAAAATGGACCGCCTACCGCGCCGCCGGCGAGGCGCCGATTCCCGCGCTGCACCTGGCGGCCGACGCCGTGCTCGAGACGCAAACCGAGAACCTGGCCCTGCAGCGCCGCATCGCCACCGATATGCGCGACATCTGGGCCATGCAGCCGCGCTTCGAGCGCCGCGCCGGCCGCGCGCCGTACAAGCTGCTGGAACACCCGCGCTTCCGCGCCGGCTACGACTTCCTGCTGCTGCGCTGCCAGTCGGGAGAACTGCCTGCCGAGGTGGGCGAATGGTGGACCGAGTTCTATGCGGCCGAAGGCGGCGACCGCGAGCGCCTGGTGGCTGCGGCCAACACGCGCGAGCGCGAAGGCGGCGCCACCAATGGCGCGCCGAAGAAGCGTCGGCCGCGTCGTGGCCCGCGCAAATCCAGTGGCGAGGGCGGCGCGGCACCGGCAGCCGCGGCCGGATCGGAAGAATGAAGGCCTGGGTCGGGATCGGCGCCAACCTGGGCGACGCGCAGGCGAACGTGCTCGACGCGCTGGCGCGCCTGGCGCGGCTCGACGGCAGCACGCTGCTGCACACCTCGAGCCTGTACCGCACCGCCCCGGTCGATTCGGGCGGCGACGACTACATCAATGCCGTGGCCTGCCTCGACACCACGCTGGCGGCGCACGACCTGCTCGCCGCGCTGCAGGACATCGAGCAGGCCCATGGCCGCGAGCGGCCCTACCGCAACGCGCCGCGCACGCTCGACCTCGACCTGCTGCTGTACGGCGACGAGGTCATCGCCGGCCCGACCCTGACGGTGCCGCATCCGCGCATGCATGAACGCGCCTTCGTGCTGCAGCCGCTGCTCGAGATCGCCCCCGACATCGACATTCCCGGCCACGGCCCGGCGCGCAATTTCGCGGCGCTGGTGGCCGGCCAGACCATCGCCAAGCTCGCGTAGGAAAGCGCACCCATGAACCTGCCCGTCTGGGCCCAGACCACGGGCCTCCTGATCCTGTCGAACGTCTTCATGACCTTCGCCTGGTACGGCCACCTGAAAGGCCTGCAGCACCGCGCCTGGTACGTGGCGGCCCTGATCAGCTGGGGCATCGCGCTGTTCGAATACCTGCTGCAGGTGCCGGCCAACCGCATCGGCCACACCCAGTTCTCGCTGGCGCAGCTGAAGATCATGCAGGAGGCGATCACCCTGACCGTGTTCGTGCCGTTCGCGATGTTCTACATGAACGAGCCGTTCAAGCTGGACTACGTCTGGGCGGGCCTGTGCCTGGTCGGCGCCGTCTACTTCATCTTCCGTTCATGACCATTTGCCTGCAGGTTCGCGGGCGCCGCATTACACTACGCGGATCTGGACGTTCCAGTTTTACCAAAGGATTTGTATGAGCTCTTATTTGCAGGGTAACGATATGGCCACGACCGGCGCCGCCACGGCGCCAGCGCCAGCGCCGGCGCCGGTGCCCGCGTTGCCGAAGGCCGTGACCGTTCCCGCGCTGCTCGCCAAGCGCGCTGCCGGCGACAAGATCGCGATGCTGACCTGCTACGACGCCAGCTTCGCCTCGCTGATGGACCGTTGCGGCGTCGAGATCCTCCTGATCGGCGATTCGCTGGGCATGGTGTGCGCCGGCCACGATTCGACCCTGCCGGTGACGGTGGCCGACATGGTCTATCACACGGCGTCGGTCGCGCGCGGCAACAAGAACGCGCTGGTGCTGGCCGACATGCCCTTCGGCAGCTACGGCAACCCGCAGCAGGCCTACGACAGCGCGGTGCAGCTGATGCGCGCCGGCGCCCACATGGTCAAGATCGAGGGCGGCGCCTGGCTGGCCGACACCGTGCGCCTGCTGGTCGAGCGCGGCATTCCGGTGTGCGCCCACATCGGCCTGACCCCGCAGTTCGTGCACCAGCTGGGCGGCTTCAAGGTGCAGGGCAAGACCGGCGAAGGCGCCGAGCGCCTGAAGAACGACGCGCTGGCGCTGCAGGCGGCCGGCGCCGCCGTGGTGCTGCTCGAGGCGGTGCCGGCGGCCTTGGGCCGCGAAGTCACCGAGCTGCTGTCGGTGCCGACCATCGGCATCGGCGCCGGTCCCGATTGCTCGGGCCAGGTGCTGGTGATGCACGACCTGCTGGGCGTGTTCCCGGGCCGCAAGGCGCGCTTCGTAAGGAACTTCATGGATGGCCAGACCAGCATCGACGCGGCGGTCATGGCCTATGTGGCGGCCGTGAAGGACGGCAGCTTCCCGGCGCCGGAGCACTGCTTCTAAGGTGAGCATCATGGGCCAGCAAAAGACATCGCGTCTGTTCCTGGCCCTGTGGCCCTCGGCCACGATACGCGGGCAGCTGCGCGAGCGGCGCGATGCCTGGCAGTGGCCACGCGGCGCAACGCCGGTCCATGCCGACAAGCTGCACCTCACCCTGCACTTCCTGGGCGACGTTCCCTCCGAACGCTTGCCCGAACTCCTCGATGGATTTTCAGTGCCGTTCGTGCCGTTCCGGCTCGACCTCGGCAAACCCGTGCTGTGGCCGCATGGAATCGCGGTGCTCGAACCCTTCGCAGAGCCACCCGCACTGCTGGCCCTGCACGCGCGGCTGGCGAATGCGCTGGTTGGCCTCGGCCTGCAGCCGGAACAGCGCAGCTATCGGCCGCACGTCACCATGGCGCGCCGCGCCGGCGGCGTCGCCGTGCCGCAGGATGGTCCGCCGATCGCCTGGCAGGCCGACAGGTACGCGCTGGTCGAATCGCAGGGCGGCGTCTACACCGTGCTGCGCGAGTACATCAGCGCTTGAGCACTCGCGCGCTCAGCGCGATCACGATCCCCGACAGCGACAGCGCGCCGAGCGCCACCATCACGCTCGAGTGCACCGCCACCCAGCCCAGCACCGGCGGCGCCAGCAACAGGCCGCCATAGCCCAGCGTGGCCACCGCCGCCACGCCCGCGCCGGGATGCATGCCGGGGATGCGCGCGGCGGCGCCGAACAGCAGCGGCACCACGTTCGCCGCGCCCAGGCCGACCAGGGCGAAGCCACAGCTCGACAGCACGAAATTGGTGCTGAGGACCGCCAGCGCCAGGCCGGCGAACATGGCCAGGCCGCCGATCACCATCACCCTCATCGCGCCGACGCGCAGGATGATGCGGTCGCCGGCGAAGCGGCAGGCCGCCATCGCGATCGAGAACGCCGAGTAGCCCAGCGCCGCCGACGCCGGCGAGGCGCCGGTGCGCTCCTCGAGCAGCAGCGCGCTCCAGTCGACCAGCGCGCCTTCGACCGCGAAACACAGCAGCGCCAGCAGGCCCAGGCCGAGGGCGGCGCCGCGCGGCAGCATGAAGTGGCTGCCGCTCGCGTGCGCGGCGAAGCCCAGCACGCGCGGCGCCGTTAGGGCCAGCGCCACGGCGGTCGCCAGCGCCACCATCAGCGCGCCTTCGCCATGCCCCAGGCCCTGGCCGACCAGCACCCCGCCCAGGCTCGCGCCGAACAGGCCGCCCAGGCTGAAGAAGCCGTGGAACGACGACATGGTGGGCAGGCCGCGCGCGGTCTCGACCTCGCTGGCGTTGGCGTTCATGGCCACGTCCAGCGCCCCGTTGGACACACCAAACAGGAAGGCCGCCACGAACAGCAGCGGCAGGTTCGGCATGCCCATGATCACGGCCGTCATCAGGGCGAAGGCAAAGCCCGACAGCAGCACCATGCGGCGCGTGCCGAAGCGCCCGGTCAGCCCGCCCATCAGCGGCATCGCCATCAGGGCGCCGCCGGCAATCGTCAGCAGCACCAGGCTGAGCATGCCGGTATCGATGCCCATGCGCGCCTGCACGGTCGGCACGTGGGCGGCCCACAGGCCGATGCCGGCGCCGTTGAGCAGGAAGACGGTCGAGATGGCCCAGCGGCCGGCTTCGATGCTGCGTCGTTCGATGGTGGAGACGTGGGTCATGCCGGGGCCTTGTCGGTGAGTTTGATGTCGAGCGCGGGATGGCGTTCGCGCAGCGAGGCGATGGCGGCAGGCGGCGCATCGGCCTCCAGCACCAGGTGGTCGATCTGGTCCAGCGCGCCGAACAGGAAAGGCGCGCTGTCGTCGAAGCGTTCGTTGAGGACGGCGACCGCGCGCCGCGCACTCGCGGCCAGCATGGCCTCCTTGAGCGCCGCCTCCTCGGGATTCGAGGCCGCCAGGCCGCGCGCGGGGTCGAGCGCGCACACGCCCACCAGGGCCAGGTCGGGCCGCAGGCGCTGGACCCCGGCCAGGGTGGCGGCGCCGATCACCGCGCCCTCGTTCGGATGATAGGTCCCGCCCAGCAGCACGATGCGGGTGCGCTGGAAGCCGCCCAGCGCCAGCGCGATCTGCGGACTGTTGGTGACGATGGCGGCGCAGCAGCCGTCTGCCAACGTGCGCGCCAGCGCCAGGTGGGTCGAGCCGGCGTCGATGAGGACCGTGTCGCCGGGGCGGATGCATGCGCGCAGGCCCTGCGCCAGCTGCGTCTTGCGCGGCAGGTCGCTGGCGGCGCGCTGCTCGAAACTCTCCGCCGGACGCAGGCGGATCGCGCCGCCGTGCACGCGCCGCAGCAGGCCGGCCGCATCGAGGTCGCGCAGGTCGCGCCGGATCGTGTCTTCGGATGTCGACAGGCGTACGGCCAGCTCGGCCGCCGAGACCCGCCCCTCGCGCTCGACCGCGTCGGCGATCAGTTGGCGCCGTTCTTCCGGCAATTGCATGTATTCGCTCCAGCTTGCTTGATATGTCACTGTACCGAAACAAGCAGTTTCATGCAAGAACATGCAAAATAATGCAGGCAAGCGTGTCATCGCATCCAAGCCGCAACTCGCGCCGTATTTCCTGCAACTGAGCGCATGGCATGGCGCAAGCAACGCAATCTCGACGATACTTAATAGATGAACCTGATCAAGTCCATCCTCCTGACTCCAATGTGGCGCGGCTATATCGCCATCTGGCTGGTGTACATCCTGTTGATCGCCGTGGTGCTCCAGACTGATACCCTGTTGACCGGAAACTTCAACCCGGCGATGATCTTTTACGCCTTCGCGAGCATCGCCCCTTCGGCAATCGTGCTGACGCTGGTCTGGCCGCTCACCGGCTGGTTCGAGCGGCGCGCCGTGGGGCTGGGGTCGCGCTGTGCGATCCACTTCACGGCGGCGCTGGCGTTCGCCTTCGGCGCGCACATGCTGCTGACGCTCCTGCAGGAGCCTCTCGAGCGCGGGATCGAGTGGCATGTCTGGCCGTTCCTGTACAACGTCATGAGCTATACCGTGGTGGCCGGCCTGTTCCACACGATGCGCGCCACTGCCGCCGCCCAGCGCCAGGCGCTGGCAGCCCAGCAGGCGCGCACCCTGCTCGTTGCCGCCGAACTCGGCGCGCTGCGCAGCAAGCTCAATCCGCACTTTCTCTTCAACACCCTGCACTCGATCATCGCCCTCACCCAGCGCAACCCGGCCGCCGCCGAGACGGCGCTGTTCCAGTTCTCCGACATGCTGCGCTATGTGCTCGATACCGAACGCGCCGGCGCCGACCGCGTGACGCTCGACGCCGAGCTGCAATTCTCGCGCGACTACCTCGAGCTGGAGCAGCTGCGCCTGGGATCGCGGCTGCAGGTGCACTGGGATCTCGATCCCGACACCGGCGACCTTCTGCTGCCCGCCCTGACCTTGCAGCCGCTCATCGAAAACAGCATCAAGCATGCCTTCAATCCCTATACCCGGCCCGGCCTGCTGCGCATCGAGAGCCGGCGCGACGCCGATGCGGGCCTGCTGCGCCTGACCGTGCGCGACGACGGCCCGGGCGCCGCCCAGGAAGCGATCGCCGCTTCGCCCGGCCTGGGCATCCGCACCATCGGCCGCCGCCTCGAACTCGACTACGCCGGGCGCGCGGCCCTGGAAATCGATTCGCGTCCCGGGGCCGGCTTTGCCGTCTCGGTCACCCTCCCCTGCACCTGACACATGAACACCAAGACCGTATTCTTCGCCGAAGACGAACCGCTCGCGCGCGACGTGCTGCGCGACGCCATCTATGCCCATCCCGCCCTGCGCCTGGTGGGCGAAGCCGCCGATGGCGCCAGCGCGCTCGAACGCATCGGGCAGCTGCGCCCCGATGTCGTGTTCATGGACATCCAGATGCCCGAAATGACCGGCCTCGAGGTGCTGCGCCGGCTCGACTACCTGCCGCAAATCGTGTTCACCACCGCCTACGACCAGTACGCGGTGACCGCCTTCGAACTGCATGCGGTCGACTACCTGCTCAAGCCGTTTACCAGGGCGCGCTTCGCGGCCAGCGTGGCGCGCCTGCTGGACGGCGCAGAACCGCAGCAGGATCGCGCCGGCCTGGAGAACGCGCTGGCGCGCGCGGCGAGCGGCCCGGCGCGGCTGGACCGCATCCTGGTGCGCGACCGCGGCCGCATCTTCCCTCTCGCGGTGGGCGAGATCGAATACATGAAGGCCGATTCGAAGTACACGGTGATCGTGGCGCGCGGCCAGCATTTCCTGGTGCGCATCGGCATCTCGGAACTGGAGACACAGCTCGACCCGCAGCGCTTCATCCGCGTGCACCGCTCGGCGCTCGTGAATCTCGACTTCGTCGAATCGATGCGCGCCGACGAGCAGTCGCAGCTGCAGATCTTCATGCGCGACGGCGCCTGCATCGGCGCCAACCGCGAAGCCTCGAAGCTGCTGCGTGAGATGGCAATCTGATCGAATTTACTCTCAGGCAACATCGACTGGCAAATCGGCGCAAAGTTGCACTTACCGCCGGGTTCTGCCTTTATAATCGCGAATTTTCCGCCCGATAATAATTCCTGGCCTTCGGAGCACTCACCAGCATGAATATCACCCTGATCTCTTTCGTCGTGCTCTACTTGTTGGGTACGCTTGCCCTGGGCATGTGGGCGGGCACACGGATCAAGAACACCAGCGACTTCGCCGTCGCCGGCCGCAGCCTGCCGCTGATCATGGTGATCACCACCACCTTCGCCACCTGGTTCGGCGCCGAGACCGTGATGGGCATCCCGGCCAAGTTCGTGCAGGGCGGCCTGAACGCGGTGGTCGAGGATCCGTTCGGGGCCGGCATGTGCCTGATCCTGGTCGGCGTGTTCTTCGCCGCCCGCCTGTATAAACTGAACCTGCTGACGATCGGCGACTACTATCGCCAGCGCTACGGCAAGGGCATCGAGGTGTTCTGCTCGGTGGCCATCATCCTGAGCTACCTGGGCTGGGTCGCGGCCCAGATCACGGCGCTGGGCCTGGTGTTCTCGGTGCTGACCGCCGGCGCCATGTCGCCGGCGGTGGGCATGATCGTCGGCACCCTGACGGTGCTGATCTACGTGGTGGTGGGCGGCTTCCTGGCCGTGGCCGTGACCGACTTCATCCAGATGATCGTGCTGGTGGTCGGCATGAGCGTGATCGCCTGGTTCGCCGCCGACCTGGCCGGCGGCGCCGGCAACGTGCTGGCGATGGCCCAGCAGGCCGACCTGTGGCGCTTCCTGCCCGAGCCCAGCCTCAAGGACGTGATGTTCTTCATCGCCGCCGCGGTCACGATGATGTTCGGCTCGATCCCGCAGCAGGACGTGTTCCAGCGCGTGATGTCGGCCAAGGACGCGCCGACCGCGCGCACCGGCGCCATCGTCGGCGGCGCCAGCTACATCGTGTTCGCCTTCGTGCCGATGTTCATCGTGGCCGCCGCCGTGGTCGTGATGGGCAGCACCGCGCTCGACCTGGCCCAGAACGACTACCAGCGCCTGCTGCCGACCTTCGTGATGACGCAGATGCCGCTGTTCATGCAGATCCTGTTCTTCGGCGCCCTGCTGTCGGCGATCAAGAGCACTTCGTCGGCGACCCTGCTGGCGCCGTCGACCAGCTTCGTGGAGAACATCCTCAAGAATCTGCGTCCGGGCATGACCGACCGCGAACAGCTGTTCGCGATGCGCATCTCGATCGTGGTGTTCGCGGCCCTGGTGCTGCTGTACGCGATCGCGATGGAAGGCACCTCGATCTACGAGCTGGTCTCGGGCGCCTACCAGGTGCCGCTGGTCGGCGCCTTCATTCCGCTGGTGATGGGCCTGTACTGGAAGCGCGCGACCACCCAGGGCGCCATGCTCTCGATCGGCGCCGGCCTGTTCACCTGGATCCTGTTCTTCGAGCAGGTCACGTCGCTGGGCGAGCACTTCCCGGGCCAGCTGGCGGGGCTGATCGCCGCCTTCATCGGCATGGTGGTGGGGTCGCTGGCGCCGCAGGTGTTCAAGAATCGCGGCGAGGCGCAGCACGTGCTGGAGGCGCGGGGGGGGGGGGCGGGCGCGCCGGGGCGGGCGGCGGCCCCCCCCCCCCCCCCGCGCCCCCAAACACCCCCCCCCCCCCCCCCCGCCCCGCACCACCCCACCGCGC
>NZ_JBNDIK010000020.1:0-126950 GCF_050434365.1 Massilia sp. UYP32 | reverse complement strand
CTCAACGGCACTCGAGTCGTTCGGCATCACTCCGCCCGACCGCTTCGTCGCCATCATAGACCAGCTCCGCCGCGGCACCTTCAATATACGAGAGTTGATTTATTGGGCAATTCCTCAAAGTTGCCAAACAATTCGACTCCGACCCTCATTGTTTACTGTCGAGTTTGACACCTGAAAAGGCGCGACTCGGGGGCGAATTACTGGGGATTCTGGAAAGTTGTCAAACAATTCGACACTGACCCTCATGGAGAGGGGTGGAGCGGTTTCGCCAGGCGCGCTTGGGCGGCGCGGGTGCGCCAGTCGTTGGGGACGATGAAGCCGCGTTCGGCTTCTTCGATGAGATCGCCCTGGCGGCGCACGATCGCTACCAGTACCGGCGTGCTGGATGTGTCGAAGGCTTGCGCCAGCGTGGCGCCGAGTTGGGGGCGGGTCAGCAGCCGGTCGGACGACCGCGCAGGTGCTTGCGCCAGATACGGCGCCAGCCATTCCAGCTTGGGCAGGATCAGGAACTCCTCGCCGGGGATGGCGTCCATTTCGTCGAGCGCGCACCAGAAGCCGCGGCAGTGGCCGGCCGTGATGCCCTGCATTGCCGGCCAGCTGCCGGACGGGTAGAACAGCCAGCCCTTGATCAGGGCTTGCGCCTGGGTCACGGGAAGCGGCAGCAGCGCCTGCGCCGCCGGGTGATCGCCCAGTGCGAGCTGGCGCTCGAATACCTTGCGCATCTTGAGGCCCAGGCTGTCGGCCAGGTTGGGGCCCACGAGGGCGTCGAATTCATTAGAAGCGCCGCCATCGAGCAGGTAGAACTTGGTGGCGAACTCGATATGCGTCAGCGCATCCGGCCCGCGCTCGAGCAGGAAGTCGAACTCGCCCACCGTGTCGTTGCGGGCGGCGCGCACCTGCAGGCCGTGGCGCACCAGGCGGCCCTGCTCGGCGAAATAGAAGGCCATCAGCTTTTCGGCGTACAGCCCGAGGCGGGTGTAGATCTTGTCGCCCAGCGCCGCCTCGAGCCTGGACGGATCGCGGTCGAGTCGCGCCAGCCAGTCGGCCACACCAGGTGTCACCGGGCCGAGCGTGGCGATGCGGCCAAGCCACTCAGGCGCAGCGACGTCCAGCAGGTCGGGTGAATCGAGCAGCCAGGCCAGCGCGCGCACCGGAGCCCGCCGCAGGTGGCCCCAGCGGCGGTGGAAGGTCGCCTGGTAGGTGCTAGTCGCGTGGTCCAAGGGAGCGTGCCCGGCACAGGTCGGCCCAGGCCAGCGCCTTGTTTTCGCCGCGCAGCAGCAGTTCGCCCGGATGCAGGGTCGCCACCAGCGGCGCCTCGCCCAGGCGATGGACCTCGCCACGGGCGCCGGCCAGCGGCTCCTGCAGCGCGCGGCCCAGCAGGCCGTTGGTCGCGACCTGGCCCAGGGTCAGCACGGTCGTGGCCCCGGTGAGCGCCAGTTCGCGTTCGACGAAGGGACGGCAGGCGGCAATCTCGCCGGGAGTCGGCGCGCGGTCGCCGCCCTTCGCGTTCAGCGGCCGGCACTTGACCAGCGGCGTGACGTAGGCATCGCGCTCGCGCGACAGCCCGACCGCGTGCAGCATATTGTCGAGCAGCTTGCCGGGCTCGCCCGTGAGCGGCTGGCCGGCCTCTTCGTCGAGCGCGCTCGGGGTGCCGGCGGCGATCAGCCAGCGCGCCTGGCGCGGACCGGCGCCGTATACCGGCTTGCGGCCTGCGCCGCAGGCGCAATCCCTGCAGGCGGCGATCGCCTGGCGCAGCCCGGCCCAGTCCATCGTGGCGACGTCGGGCGCCGCCGGCTCGGGCGCGGCGCTGTCGTCCCAGGCCGATTCATCTTGCACCGGCGGCGGATTGCGGTAAGGCGGCGCGGACAGCGGCGTATGCTCGCGCGCGGCCGGCGCTGGTGCCGCTGCGGGAGCAGGAACTGAGGCAGATACGGGCGCCGGCGCGGGCTCCGCGGCTTCCGGCGCCGCCTCGACGACGGCCGCCTCGGCCACCGGATCCGCCCCGCCCGCCGGCGCATTGCGCGGCTGCCACAGCGGGCCGATGCCCATCTCGGCCAGGAACAGCGCGTCGCGCTGGCTCACGTTCTTCATAATTCCAGCCTCATCACGATCGCGTCCTCGCGGCCCGCCGCGCCGGCCGGATAATAGCCCTTGCGGCGGCCGATCTCGACATAGCCATGCCGCCGATACACTTCCAGCGCCCGTTCGTTCGACGGCCGCACCTCGAGCAGGATCGATGCCATGCCGTGACCGAGCGCGCGCGCCGCGATCTGGTAGAGCAGGCGCCGGCCCAGGCCCTGGCGCTGGCGCTTGCCGGCCACCGCGACGTCGAGCAGGTGCGCCTCGTCGAGCGCGTACATCAACAGATAATACCCGGCCAGCTCGCCGTCAGCGTCGCGCACGGTCCAGCAATCGTAACCGCTGGCCACGGCGTCGACGAAGTTACCGCGGCTCCAGGGATAGGGAAAGACACTGCATTCCAGCGCCCACACCTCGTCCACGTCGGCCGCCGTCATCGGGGCCAGGCTCAAGCCGGTATCCTGCAACTGCGTCATGCGCCGGCCTTGGCCTGGTTGATCGCCTGGCGCTCGGCGCTGGTGTAGGCGACCTTGTTGCGCAGGTAAAGCGGCTGGGCCTGGGCCGCGGGCACGCCCTGCCCGGCCGCCAGCGCGCCGCGCGCCAGCAGCGCCAGCTCGCGCGCGTGCGGCATGATGTCGGCCAGCGCGTCTTGCGCGAACGGCTGGCCGGCGAAGGCGTCGGCATACTCGGCGAAGCCGTTGCCGCAGGCCCTCAGGCCTTCCGCCGCGAGCGGCGTCACATCCTGCGGCGCCGACAGCGCCGGCGCCACGACCTCGAGCCACTTGCCGCCGTCGAAGCGGTACTGGGCCCAGTACACCTCGCCCATGCGCGCGTCGAGCACGGCCAGCACCTCATCGGCGCCGGTGGCGGCGCGGCAGGCCTCGGCCATCGCTTCCAGGGTCACCAGCGGCAGCACCGGCAATCTGGCGCCATAGGCCAGGCCCTGGGCCACGCCGCAGGCGGTGCGCACGCCGGTGAAGGAACCGGGGCCGGCGCCGAAGGCGATGGCGTCGCAGTCGGCCAGGGCGATGCCGGCCTCTTTCAAGAGTTCCTGCACCATGGGCAGGACCGATTGCGAGTGGCTGCGCACGCCGGGCGTCGAACGTTCAATGACTTTTTCCCCGACCAGAAGCGCGCAGGACGCCAGCTCGGCCGAGGTTTCGATAGCAAGGATGTTAGGCATTCCGCTATTTTACCTTCTCGGCCCGAGGGCTTCCATGGCGCGACGGCAGATCGCCGCCGCAATGCGCCACCGCGCTGCAACATCGTCCGCAACTCGCTGTACAATGCCGCACATGCAGAGCCTGACCCTCGACTCCACCACCCGCGACGCCGTCGCCGCCGCCGTCCATGGCGACGGCTGGACCGTCGCCTGCCTGTGCGCCGCCTGGTGCGGCACCTGCGCGACCTACCGCGCCACCTTCGACGAGCTGGCGCTGCGCCATCCCGACAAGCAGTTCGTCTGGATCGACATCGAAGACCAGGCCGACCTGGTGGGCGACCTCGACGTCGACAATTTTCCGACCCTGCTGCTGCAGCGCGGCGACACCGTCGCCTTCTTCGGCACCATGGTGCCGGACGGCGGCGTGGCCGACCGGCTGATCCAGGCCCAGGCCGAGCAGGGCGACGACGAACTGGCGCGCCTGGCGCAGTCGAGCGCAGAGCGCCGCGACTGGCAAGAGGAATGCAATCTGCGCGTGCTGCTCGGCGCGCCGGACTGATCCAGCTCCAAGCCTTTCAACCGTCAAGCTGTCCCTGCGCCAGCAGATCACGCGTGCGCCCCAGCGTCGACAGCAAGGCGCTGCGGTAGCCGTTCTCGCCATCCATCCAGGCCTGCTCGGCCTGTTCTTCCGCACCGCCCGGCGCCTTGTCGCGCGGGCCCGAGGCCTGGGAGAAGGTCACCTTGTGTTCCGGGTCGCACGCTGAAACTGACCCAGGAAGGGCTGGCGCTGCACGAGCGCACCCGCGTCTTGCTGGCCGAGATCGACGAGACGGCCGAGGCGATCGCCTCGGGCGCCGACCGCCCGCGCGGCCGCCTGCGCATCAGCGCGCCGCTGCTGTTCTCGCAGCTGCGATGGGCAGGCTGGCCGCCGGCTTCGTCCTGTGCCATCCCACCGTCAAGCTCGAGATCACGGCCGAAGACCGCAGCGTCGACATGGTCGAGGAAGGCTATGACCTGGCGATCCGGGTCGATCCGGATCCGGACGAACTGGCGGCCTGCATCGCCGGCGACTGCCAGGCGCTCAATTCAGTGTCAATGGCAGGCTGCGCAGGCGCTGCCCGGTCAGCTTGAACACCGCCGCCGCCACCGCCGGCGCCACCGGCGGCACGGCCGGCTCGCCCACGCCTTCGGGGTGCGCGCGGCTTGCCATGACGATGATCTCCACCTGCGGCGCCTGGCCGATGCGCAGCAGCGGATAGTCGCCGAAGTTCGACTGCCGCACCTTGCCTTGTTCGATCGTGATCTCGCCGGCCAGCGCCGCCGACAGGCCGAACACCACGCTGGATTCGACCTGCTGGGCCACGATAGTGGGATTGACCACCAGGCCGCAATCGATCGCGCACACCACGCGGTGCACGCGGATCTCTCTACCGTCGACCGAGACCTCGGCCACCTGGGCCACCATGCTGCCGAACGAGCGGTGCAGCGCCACGCCATGGGCCCGCCGTGGCGGCGGCTGGCCGGCGGCGGCCACTGCCGCGTCCAGCACCGCCAGCGCGCGCGGATGGCGCGCCAGCAGCTTGCGCCGCAAGGCCACCGGATCCTGGCCGCCGGCGTGCGCCACCTCGTCCAGGAACGACTCCTTGAAGAAGGCATTGTGCGAGTGCCCGACCGAACGCCAGTAGCCGATCGGCACGGCGCTGTCGACCGTCACGTGCGCCACGCGCTGGTTCGGGATCGCATATTGATGGTCGTATTCGCCCTCGGCGGTGGTCTTGTCCGGCCCCACGCCCGGCAGGCCCAGGCTGCGTTCGAAGTACTGGTGGCCGATGGCGCCGCTCGCCGACTTGTTGTCCCAGGCCAGGATGTTCCCGCCTTCGTCCAGCTGCGCCGTGAAGCGCGCCAGCGCCGCCGGCCGGTAGACGTCATGCATCGTGTCCTGCTCGCGGCTCCAGATCAGCTGCACCGGCTGGCCATCGAGCGCCTTGGCGATGGCCACCGCCTGCGCCACCATGTCGACCTCGAGCCGGCGTCCGAAGCCGCCGCCCAGCAACATGACCTCGATCGCCACGTCCTCGCGCGCCACCCCGGCCACGCGCGCGGCGCAGTCGACCGCGATGCTCGGCACCTGGGTCGAGGCCCACAGCCGCACCTTGCCGCGCGCGACCTGGGCGGTGCAGTTGACCGGTTCCAGCGCCGCATGCGCCAGGAACGGCGCGCGGTATTCGGCGCGCAGCGTGCGCACGGCGCCCTCGACCTCTTGCGCCCCGGTCTCGTGGTACACATAGCCACGCTCCTCATCGAGCGCGCGCGCCAGGCCGGCCAGGATCGCTGCGCTCGACAGCGCCGCACCCTCGCCCGGCTGCCAGGTGACGGGCAAGGCCTGGGCCGCCTGGCGCGCCTGCCACCAGGTGGACGCCACCACCGCCACGCCGGCCCCGGCGCCGGTGCGCCCCGCGAGCGCGGACGAGACGTCGACCACGGCCAGCACGCCCGGCATCCGGCGCACGGCGTCGGCGTCGAAGGCGGCGACCGTGGCGCCGATCGTCGGCGCCATCGCCAGGGCCGCATACACCATCCTGGCCGGCCGCGCATCGATGCCGAAGCGCGCGCTGCCGTCGGCCTTGGCGCGGCTGTCCAGGCGCGGCTGCGGCCGGCCGATCAGGCGAAACGCCGACGGCGGCTTGAGGCGCACGTCCCGCGCGGTGAGGCCCGCGCCGGCCTGCGCCGCCAGGGCGGCCAGCGCGCCATAGCCGGCGCTGCGGCCATCAAGGTGGATCACGAAGCCGTCTTCGGTGCGGCAATCCTCCACACGCGCGCCCCACTCCTGCGCAGCCGCCTTCACCAGCATCGCGCGCGCCAACGCGCCCGCTTCGCGCATCGGCAGCCAGGCGTCGCGCACGCTGCTCGAGCCGCCGGTGAACATGATGCCCAGCTCGCGGCCGACCTTGGCCATCAGCCACTGGGCGCCCTGGGCCGTGCGGCCGGCGTCGTCCGGGTGGAACGGCAGGTTCTCGCGCAGCACCGTGACGTTGGCGTAGATCTTGTCGATCGGCGGCTGGATGACGCGCACCGCGTCCAGGCCGACGTCGAGTTCCTCGGCCACCAGCATCGGCAGCGCCGTGTGCAC
This sequence comes from Massilia sp. UYP32, assembly GCF_050434365.1. Lineage (NCBI taxonomy): Bacteria > Pseudomonadati > Pseudomonadota > Betaproteobacteria > Burkholderiales > Oxalobacteraceae > Massilia > Massilia sp. UYP32. The sequence goes on along the minus strand of NZ_JBNDIK010000020.1, from coordinate 120,579 downwards.
GCCCTGCCCCATCTCGCTGCGCGGCACCACCACCGACACCGTGCCGTCGGGCGCGAGCGCGACCCAGCCATTGAGCGCGACCTCGTCGCCGGCGAGCGCCAGCGGCCGCGCAGGATGCAGGCGCTGGCGCGGCGGCTGCGCGCCCCAGCCGATCAGCAGCGCGCCGCCGGCGGCCAGGCCGGCCAGCAGGAAGCTGCGGCGAGTGGGCTTACGCATCCTCTCATGCATCCTGCGTCACTCCCCAGCGCGCCAGGATCTCGTCGTGCCCGAGCGGCTTGCCATACAAATAGCCCTGGGCGAGCCTGCAGCCGTGGCGCAGCAGGAAAGCCGCCTGGTCCTCGCGCTCGACGCCTTCCGCGATCACCGACAGGTTCATGCTCTTGCCGAGCTGGATGATGGCGATCGCGATCGCCTCGTCGTCCGGATCCTGCGGGATGTCCTTGATGAAGCTGCGGTCGATCTTGAGGGTCTGCACCGGCAACTGCTTCAGGTAGGCCAGCGACGAGTAGCCGGTGCCGAAGTCGTCGATCGCGAGGCAGACGCCGATCGCATGCAGGTCGTTCACGTACTGCAGCGCGTCGCCCGTGTTCATGATCGCCGATTCCGTCACCTCGAGCTGCAGGCGCTGCGGCGCCAGGCCGGTGTCGCCCAGCACCGCGGCCACGGCGGCGGCCATGCCGCCGCGCTCGAACTGGCGCACCGACAGGTTGACGGCGATCTTCGGCACCGCCAGGCCCTGCGCTTCCCACGCCACCATCTGGCGGCACGCTTCCTGCAGCACCCACTGGCCCAGCTGGCCGATGAAGCCGGTGTCCTCGGCCAGCGGGATGAAGCGGCTTGGCGCCACCTGCCCCAGTTCGGGACTGTTCCAGCGCAGCAGGGCCTCGACGCCGACCAGGCGGCCGCTGTCGATCTCGACCTGCGGCTGGTAGGCCAGATGGATCTCGCGCTTCTCGATCGCGCGCCGCAGCAGCGCCTCCATGCGCAGGCGCAGCGCGCCGTCGCCGCTCATCGTCGGGGCGTAGAAGCGGTAGCCGTTGCGGCCGCGCGCCTTGGCCTGGTACATCGCGACGTCGGCATTGCGGATCAGGATGTGCATATCGTGCCCGTCCCGCGGATACAGGCTGATGCCGACGCTGCCGGTGACGAACAGCTCGTGGCCCGAGACCTCGAAAGGCTGCTCGAACATCGCCATCAGCTTGTCGGCCACCCGCGTGGCGCCACGCACGCCGTCGACGTCTTCCAGCAGCACGATGAATTCGTCGCCGCCCAGGCGCGCCAGGGTGTCGCCTTCGCGCAGGCAGCGCGACAGCGCCTGCGCCGCCTGCTTGAGCAACTCGTCGCCCACGTGGTGGCCGAGCGTGTCGTTGACGTTCTTGAAGCGGTCGAGGTCGATGAACAGCACCGCCAGCTGCTCGCCGTCGCGTTCGGCGCGCGCCATCGCGTGACGCAAGCGGTCGTGGTACAGCAGGCGGTTGGGCAGCGCGGTCAGCGCATCGTGGTGGGCCAGGTGGTCGAGCTGGATCTGCGATTCGCGCGCGCGCGTGATGTCGCTGAACACGCACACATAGTGGGTGGTGGCGCCGTCGTCGTCGCGCACCGCCGACACCGTGAGCGCTTCCAGGTAGGCGTCGCCGCCCTTGCGCGTGTCCCAGATCTCGCCGCGCCAGAAGCCGGACGCGCCGAGCTCGCGCCACAGTTCCTGGTACAGGGCGGGATCGTTGCGGCTGCCCGCCGCGTCGTGGGACGACAGGCTCGACGCACGCCCCAATGCCTCGTGCTCGGCGTAACCGGTGATGCGGGTGAAGGCGGGATTGGTGGCCACGATCCGGCCATGCACGTCGAGCACCATCACGCCGTCGGCGATGTGTTCCAGGACGTTGGCCGACAGGCGCAGCTTTTCCTCGGCCAGCTTGCGTTCGGTGATGTCGGCGAACACCCAGATGCTGCCCTCGTCGGCGCGGTTCGGCTCCAGCGCGCAGCCGCTCATCAGGCACCAGAACAGGCTGCCGTCGCGGTGGCGCAGCTGGCGCTCCTCGCCCAGGTCCATGCCTTTCTCGAGCAGCGGATACTGTTCGACGCCGATGCGTGCGTAGTCGTCGTGGTTCGGATACAGGATCGCGGTCGACTGCCCCACCATGACGCCTTCGCCGTAGCCGAACAGCTCCTCGCAGCGGCGGTTGCTGGAGACGATGCGGCGCTGGCGCACGAACAGCACGCCGAACATGACGTTGTCCAGGATCGCGCCCTGCTCGGCCAGCAAGGCCTCGATGCGCATCTCGTCGTGGCGGCGCTCGCTGATGTCCGAGATGATGCCGTCCATCCGCACGCCGTCCGGCCCATGCAGCGCCGGATCCCAGGCGGCCTGCGGCTGGCCGCGCTCCTGCACCCAGCGCTCGATGCCGTAGGCGTCGATGATCCGGTACTCCATCTCGTAGGCGTTTCCCGACAGGGCCGCGTCGCGGACGGCGCGGTGGTAGACGCGCCGGTCTTCCGGATGGACGATGTCCGCCCAGTCTTCGGTCGTGGCGCACATGAAGCGCGCTGACGGGTAGCCGGTGATCTTCTCGATCTCGTCGCTGACGAATTCGATCGCCCCGCCCGCGCGCACGCGGTAGACGGCGCCCGGGACCTGGGTCACGATGGTGCGGAACTGTTCCTCGCGGCGCGCGACGTCGGCGAACAGGTCGCGGATCGCCAGGCGCATGCGCTCCATCTGCTCGCCCAGCTGCCCCAGCTCGTCGTGGGCCGACAGCGCCAGCGGCGTCTCGAAGTCGCCGCGCGCCAGGCGGTCCGAAAAGCCCATCAGCTTGCGCAGCGGCGACAGCAGGCGCCGCCGCAGCAGCAACGCGATCAGCAGCAGCGACACCGCCAGCTGCAGCGCCAGCACCAGCGCGTAATTGCCCTGCAGCGTGTCGTTCGGGCTGGCGCCCGCGCGCTGCTGCAGGCCGACCAGCAGGTAGCTGCCGACCACGGCGGGGGCCAGCAGGCCGGCGAACACCACCAGCAGCAGCGCACCGTACAACGAACGGCCATACAGCGAACGCAGGCGGGACGGGGTGCGGGCAGCGGGACTCGACATGGATGCGGGACTGGGCCTGCTAAGCCCGATGCATAAAGGATGGCCAGATTATGCACAGTTGCTTGCCGGGAGTCACTAATTATGCGGTCGGGTGCGTCAACGGCGCGCGACAAGACTTGCTATGATCGCGATGCTATTGGACTAACCAGAATAGGAGAACCAGATGAGCCATTCCCTGTACGCCGCCTCGGTGCCGGTATTCCGCCAGCTGCTGGGCAGCCTCGCCGCAGTGCTTGAAAAAGCCGAGGCCCACGCCCAGGAGCGCCGCATCGAGCCGGACGCCCTGCTGCAGGCGCGCCTCTACCCCGACATGTTCCCGCTGGCCAGGCAGGTCCAGATCGCCACCGACTTCGCCAAGGGCGCGAGCGCGCGCCTGGCCGGGGTCGAGCCGCCGCGCTACGAGGATGGCGAGCACACCTTCGCCGAGCTGCAGCAGCGCATCAGCAAGACGCTGGGCTTCATCGACAGCCTGAAAGCGGCGGATGTGGAAGCCGGCGCCACCCGTCCTATCACCCATGGCAGCGGCGAGCGGGCGCGCCAGTTCGACGACGGCGCGCGCTACCTGACGCACTTCGCGCTGCCGCAGTTCTTCTTCCACGTGACGACGGCGTACGCGATCCTGCGCCACAACGGCGTCCCGATCGGCAAGAAGGATTTCATCGGGGCCTATTGAGCCCCGCGCTTAACTGTTCCGGCGCGGATAACCCTGCGCCAGGATGCGCTGCCACACGACTTCCTTCGCGGCGGCGTCCATCGACACCCAGTTGGCGACTTCGGCGACCGTGCGGCCGCAGCCGCGGCACACCTCGTCGAAGGTGGTGGAGCACACCGCCACGCACGGGGTGTCGGGACGTTCGGGCAAGGGCGCCGCGGGGGCGCCGTCTTCAGGCCGGGCCGACATCGAGCTTGTCCCAGCCTTCATGGCCGAGCTTTTCCATGGTGGCGATGTTCTTCTCGAAGATCGCTTCCGCTTCCGGGAAGGCGTCGACCGCGCGCGCGATGCTGTCCTCGCGCAGCAGGTGCAGGATCGGATACGGGGCGCGGTTGGTGTAGTTGGCGATATCGTTGGCGTCGGTGTCCGCGAACTGGTAGTCCGGGTGGAAGGACGCCACCTGCAGCTCGCCGTCGAGCTGCGTGTCCTCGACCGCGACATCGGCCACGTCCAGGAACTCGTTGTAGTCCTCGAAATCGTTCAGCACGAAAGGATGGATCAGCAAGGTCGTATCGACCTGCTCCGGGCTGGTGTCGGACAGGCGCTGCAGCTCGTCCATCAGGGTTTCGAGCAATTGCTCGGGCGTGGTGGCGTTCGAGACGACGTAGCGCACCTGCTCCTTGACATAGACCGACTTGGCGAAGGGACAGAGATTGAGGCCGATGACGGCGCGCTCCAGCCACTTGCGGGTGGCGGCGACGATGGCGTCATCGTCGGCGTTCAGATTGGGGGTGCTCATGGTGAAACTTTCGAAAGCGAGGCGAACAGCAAAGCCTGGATTGTACGCACTCTTTGCGCCCACTCATAGTTCGACCCCGCCACGGCGCTAAGGTTTGCCAGACGCGACCGTTATTCGAGGTGGGTCGGGCAAAAAGCGTCCTGCTCGTCAATATCCGTGATATGTACGGCATCTTCCGTTTTCATGATGCCAACGGATGACATTTTTCCTTCGGCCTGAATTGTAACGACAGCGACTTAATTCTTGACTGACTCGACAATTGATACGTACACTGCCCTCTTGTCCTGTCCGTTCGTTCCTGGACGCAACACTGGAAACGCCTCATGAAGCCCATGCACGACACGAAACGCTCCATCTTCACCCTGGCCGCGCTGGCCCTCCTGGCAGCAGCGCCGCTGAGTCAGGCGATGGACGCGGCTCCGGCTTCAGGCGCCTACGCCGCGCCCAGCATCGAACGCCCGGCGCTGTCGCCGATGAAGCTGGACGCCGACGACTACCGTGAGACCGATGTCTGGGGCCGCATCCGCAGCGGCTATGCGATTCCCGACCTGAACAATGCCCTGGTGACGCGCCACACCCAGGCCTATGCGGCCCACCCGGGCAACCTGTCCCGCATTTCCGGGCGCGCCTCGCCCTATCTGTATCACGTGGTGTCGGAACTCGAAAAGCGCGGCATGCCGACCGAGCTGGCGCTGCTGCCGGTGATCGAGTCGGCCTTCAATCCGCAAGCCATGTCGAGCGCCAACGCCGCCGGCCTGTGGCAGTTCGTGCCGGGCACCGGCAAGGACTTCGACCTGCGCCAGAACATGTTCAAGGACGAGCGGCGCGGCGTGATCGCCTCGACCGACGCCGCCCTGTCCTACTTGCAACGCCTGTACACGATGTTCGGCGACTGGCCGCTGGCCCTGGCGGCATATAACTGGGGCGAAGGCAATGTTCAGCGCGCCATCAAGAAAAACCAGGAACTGGGCAAGCCGACCGACTTCGACAGCCTGGCCGAGCTGATGCCGGCCGAAACCCGCAACTACGTGCCGAAGCTGCAGGCGGTCAAGAACGTGGTGGCCAATCCTTCCCAGTATGGCGTCACCCTGCCGGCAATCGACAACCAGCCTTATTTCACCACGGTCGACAAGACCAGCGACATCGACCTGGCCATCGCGGCCCAGCTGGCCGAAATGTCGCTCGACGAATTCAAGGCGCTCAATCCGCAGTTCAAGAAGCCGGTCATCATCGGCGGCGAGCGCACCAAGATCCTGCTGCCGAAAGAAAACGCCGAGAAATTCCACATCAACCTGGCGCAATGGGGCCATGCCCTGTCCACCTGGACCACGCACAAGATCACCAGCGCCCGCGTGACGATTTCCCAACTGGCCTCGAAATTCGGCACCACGCCCGAAGTCATCCGCCAGGCCAACAACATCCCGCCGCAGATGCGCCTGAAGGCCGGCTCGACGATCCTGGTGCCGAAGACCTCGGCCTCGAACCAGGGCGACATCGCCGAGAACATCATCGAGAACGCCGTGCTGGCCTTCGAGAGCGACCGCAGCAAGGCCAAGCGCAATGCCTCGCGCTTCAAGGCCAAGGCGGGCGCCAGCAAGAGCGGCAAGCGCATCGCCCGCAATACCTCGTCCGCGCGCAAGCAGCGCTGATATATTGCCGTGCAGCATTAACTGCACGGTTTGACGCGCTGTCGTGCAAAGAACCGGAAAAACCTGTATAGTTCCGTTTGTGCGCTGCGACATCGCGCCCGCATCATGAACCTCATGAGCCGGTGATAGCAGCGTCAGCAGTACAACAAGCAGCTACGCAAACCCCAGGCAGCTCGATCAGAGCGCCTTTCCAAAGCCTCCCGCCTTGCGTGTCGTTTCCAGACACCGTCCCGGCGCAAAGCTTTTGTGCCGAAATTTCTTTCATTACTGAGTCATTTCGTTTGTCGGTTCGCGTTGCATTTTTACGTTCGCGCCACATGTGCGAACGTGCATGATTTATTCCGAAAGTAAAGAACACATGAGTTTTGAAGCACTAGGCCTGCACGCGTCCATCGTCCAGGCAGTGGCCGACACCGGCTATACCAATCCGACCCCGGTCCAGGCGCAAGCCATCCCCGCGGCCATCGCGCGCCGCGACCTGCTGGTCTCGTCGCAAACCGGTTCGGGCAAGACCGCGGCCTTCATGCTGCCGGCCCTGCACCACCTGGCGAACGCCGAGCCTGCTCCTGCCGGCAAGACTCCTGCGCAAGAAGCGCAGGCTGCCCGCGCACGCGGCGAACGCGTCCGTTTCAAGCCGGCCCAGCCGAAGATGCTGGTCCTGACCCCGACCCGCGAGCTGGCCCTGCAAGTGACCAGCAACACCGACAAGTACACGGCCCATATGCGCCGCGTGCGTTGCGTCTCGATCCTGGGCGGCATGCCCTACCCGAAGCAGATGCAACTGCTGGCCAAGAATCCCGAGATCCTGGTGGCGACGCCGGGCCGCCTGATCGACCACATGGAATCGGGCAAGATCGACTTCTCGCAGCTCGAGATCCTGGTGCTGGACGAAGCCGACCGCATGCTCGACATGGGCTTCATCGACGACATCGAGAAGATCGTCGCCGCCACGCCGTCGACCCGCCAGACCATGCTGTTCTCGGCAACCCTGGACGGCGTCGTGGGCAATATGGCGCGCCGCATCACCAGCGACCCGCTGACGATCCAGATCGCCAGCGCCACCAACCGCCACGAGAACATCGTGCAGCGCGTGCACTTTGTCGACGACCTGTCGCACAAGAACCGCCTGCTCGACCACCTGCTGCGCGACGAGACGCTGGACCAGGCCGTGGTGTTCACCGCCACCAAGCGCGACGCCGACATGATCGCCGACCGCCTGAACATCGCCGGCTTCGCCGCCGCCGCGCTGCATGGCGACATGCACCAGGGCGCCCGCAACCGCACGCTGGACAGCCTGCGCCGCGGCAGCGTCAAGGTGCTGGTCGCAACCGACGTCGCCGCGCGCGGCATCGACGTGCCGAACATCACCCACGTGGTGAACTACGACCTGCCGAAGTTCCCCGAGGACTACGTGCACCGCATCGGCCGCACCGGCCGTGCCGGCCGCAACGGCACCGCGATCTCGCTGGTCAACCACGCCGAGAACATGAACATCCGCCGCATCGAGCGCTTCACCCGCCAGCCGATCCCGGTCAACGTGATCGAAGGCTTCGAACCGAAGCGCGCGGCGGCGCCGCGTTCGGCCGCGCGTCCGGGCTGGAAGCCGGGCGACGGCCGCAACGGCAAGCCGGCCCAGCGCGGTTTCGGCAAGCCGTCGGGTCCGCGTGAGGGTGGCTACGAGCGCGGCTACGCCGATCGCGCGCCACGCGAAGGCTATGCGGCGCGTCCGCACGGCGACCGCCCAGCCGGCGAGAGCCGTTACGCCGATCGTGGCCCGCGCGAGGGTTACGCCCCGCGCCCACAAGGCGACCGTCCGGCCGCCGACCGTGCGCCACGCGACGGCAACCGCTTCGGCGGCCCGCGCGAAGGCCAGGGCCAGCGCCGCGAAGGCGGCTACAAGGGCGCCCACCCGCGCTCGATGGACGGCGCACGCCGTTCGTTCGGCGAATAAGCATGTCCCCGCGCAGGCGGGGATCCTGACTTGGCGTCAGTGAAAAACGGCTGCTTCGGCAGCCGTTTTTTTTATGGCGGATGCCCGGCCAAGCGCCGGCGTCCGACTTGCGCGATAATTCCACGATCAACGACAACCGGACATCCCATGAGCACCACCGACCAACCCATCAAACTCACCTCGTTCTCGCACGGCGGCGGCTGCGGCTGCAAGATCGCGCCCGGCGTGCTGGCCGAGATCCTCAAGTCCTCGGGCGGCTTCCCGCTGCCGAAGGAGCTGATGGTCGGGATCGAGACCTCGGACGACGCCGCGGTCTACCAGCTCAACGACGAGCAGGCGCTGGTCGCCACCACCGATTTCTTCATGCCGATCGTCGACGACCCGTTCGACTTCGGCCGCATCGCCGCCACCAATGCGATCTCTGACGTGTACGCGATGGGCGGCACCCCGATCATGGCGCTGGCCCTGGTCGGCATGCCGATCAACAAACTGCCGCTCGAGACCATCGGCCGGATCCTGGAAGGCGGCGCCTCGATCTGCCGCGAAGCCGGCATCCCGATCGCCGGCGGCCACACGATCGATTCCGTCGAGCCGATCTATGGCCTGGTAGTGATGGGCCTGGTGCATCCGGCCAAGGTCAAGAAGAACAGCGCCGCCCGCGCCGGCGACGTGCTGGTGCTGGGCAAGCCCCTGGGCGTGGGCGTGCTGTCGGCCGCGCTCAAGAAGGGCGTGCTGGGCGAGGAAGGCTATGCGGCCATGATCGCCAACACCACCAAGTTGAACAAGCCGGGCCGCCTGCTGGCCGACATGCCGGGCGTGCACGCCATGACCGACGTCACCGGCTTTGGCCTCTTGGGCCACCTGCTCGAGATCGCGCGCGGCGCCCAGCTGCACGCGCAATTGGATATGCCGGCGATCCCGCTGCTGCCAGGCGTGCTGCAACTGGCGCACGACGGCTTCTTCACCGGCGCTTCAGGCCGCAACTGGGATGCCTATGGCAAGGACGTCCAGCTGGATGCATCCCTCACCCCGGCCCAGCGCGCGCTGCTGACCGATCCGCAAACCTCGGGCGGGCTGCTGGTGGCCTGCGATCCGGCCGCGGTCGACGACGTGCTGGCCCTGTTCGCGCGCGAAGGGTTCGCGGACGCGGCGGTGGTCGGGCGCATCGACGCCGGCGCCGCCGGCGTCAGCGTTCGCGCCTGAACGCGGCGCTGAGCGCCGCGCCAGGCCCGGCCAGCTGGAACAGGCCGGGGTCCCTCCCCGGCTGCCCCAGCACGGGCGACAGGCGCAGCTCGGCGCCGTCGAGCACCAGGCGCGCGGACGGCCATTGCAGCAGGTTGTGGCGCGGCGCCACCCCACCGGCCGGCATCGAGACCAGCCAGCTCAATGCGCCGAGCCCGCGGTCGACCAGTCCGGCGCACCAGGCATGGCTGCCGTGCACCCCGACGCGGTAGCCCGCGGCGCCGCCCAGCGCGCTGCGCACCCCGGCCAGATAGTGCTTCAGCACGCCATCGATGTCGGCCGGCGTCGTGTCCTCGCCCAGGGCGAAATAGATCGCGCTGCCGGGCGGCTGTCCGGCCGCGCGGGCCAGGTGCAGGGCCTCGGCGCCGTCGCGCAAGCCCTGCTGGCGCGTGAGCCGGTCGCGCGCCCCGCATCCCTCCCATAGCGCGCCGATGCGCAGACCGGCGCCGCACAGGCGCTGCGCCTCCCCGGCGTCGAGGTTGGTCGATGGATCGCGGCTGTAGCGCCGCATGACGAAGTCGATGCCGCGCCGGCGCAGCGAGGCGGCGTGGGCCGCGATGGTAAACGGCGAATCGCAGCCGCGCAGCAGTCCCATGGTGCATCTCCCGAACAGTTTTTGCGTCCGATTGGTTTTGGGCAAGAACTTACTGTGCCATTCGCGGCGTCACCTCGGATTGACTGAGCGCAACGGCATGGTCAGCTTCCGCCGACGCCTGCGCCGTCGCTGCGGCCGTCGCCACGCGCAAACAGCTTGTCGCGCGCCAGCCTGCTGATCGCCACCGTGGCCGGATGGCTCATGCGGCGCTCGGTCGTGATCGCATACACCTGCTCGACCACCGACTCGACCTGGCCCAGCGCGACCAGTCCGTACTGGCTGGCGACCTGGGCCGCGATCACGCTCGGCGCGAAGAACACGCCGGCGCCCGAGCGGCCGAAGGCCTGGATCATCGCGCTGTCGTCGAACTCCCCCACCACGCGCGGATGCACGTCGCAGCGCTCGAGCCAGCGCAACAGCCGCTGGTGGATCGCGAAATCCTCGCCCGGCAACAGCAGCGGCGCATTGTGCAGGCAGGCCGGGAACGGCTGGTCGAAGCTGGCCGCCAGCGCCTCGGTGCAAAAGGCCGTCATCGGGCTCTCGCCCAGCAAGTGGTTATAGGCGCGCACGCTGAAGTGGCCCGGGATCGGGCGGTCGGCGATGACCAGGTCGAGCCGGTGCACCGCCAGGTCGGCGATCAGGCTGTCGAGGCGCCCTTCGCGGCAGATCAGCTTGACGGGCTCTTTCAGCTTGAGCGCCGGCTCCACCAGGTCGAAGGCGATCAGCTTGGAGACCGAGTCGGCGCAGCCGACGCGGTAGGTGGTGGTGGCGAAGGCGTGGTAGCGCACCAGCTCGAGCAGCTCGTCGCCGGTATTGAAAATCTCTTCGGCATAGCTCACGATGCGGCGCCCGGTGTCGGTCAGTTCGAGCTTGCGCCCGACCCGGCGAAACAGTTCCACGCCCAGGCTGTCGGCGAATTCGGACAGCTGGCCCGAGATCGAGTGCGGGGTCAGGTGCAGTTGCTCGGCCGCCCTGGCGATGCTGCCGGTCTTCGCCACCATCCAGAAGTAGCGCAGGTGCTTGTAATTGAGTGTCGACATGGCGCGCTCTCGTAAACATCGAAAAAACCGATGTTACATCAAATAAGATTCGATTTGTGCGATGTATCGGTGCGCTCTATAGTGGGGTTTTATTATCAACCGGAGGACTGTCATGCCCCCTCGTCTCACTGCAAGTACAAGGAGTAGCCGATGAACGGATTGGAAACCATCGCAAGCCCCATGATGTGGGCCGGCTTCGTCGGCTTCGTGCTCGTCATGCTGGCGCTCGACCTGTTCGTCTTCGGCGGCAACAAGGCGCACAAGGTCAGCGTCAAGGAAGCCGGCATCTGGTCGCTGGTGTGGGTCAGCCTGGCGCTGATCTTCAATGCCGCCCTGTACTTCTACCTGAAGGACACCGCCGGCCCTGAAATCGCGAGCCAGAAATCACTCGAATTCTTCTCGGGCTACCTGATCGAGAAAGCGCTGTCGGTCGACAACGTGTTCGTGTTCCTGCTGATCTTCACCGCCTTCCAGGTGCCGCAGCAATACCAGCGCCGCGTCCTGATCTATGGCGTGCTCGGTGCGATCATCATGCGCGCCATCATGATCAGCGCCGGCGCCTGGGTCGTGAGCGAATTCAGCTGGGTCCTGTACCTGTTCGGCGCCTTCCTGCTGTTCACCGGTATCCGCATGCTGGTGGCGGTCGACGAAGAACCGGACGTGGCCAACAACCCGATCCTGAAGCTGGCGCGCAAGCACCTGCGGGTGGCCGAGGGCGACCATGGCGAGAAGTTCTTCGTGCGCAAGGACGGCCTGCGTTACGTGACACCGCTGTTCCTGGTGCTGATCCTGATCGAGGTGACCGACCTGATCTTCGCGGTGGACTCGATCCCGGCAATCTTCGCGATCACGACCGACCCGTTCATCGTGTTTACGTCGAACATGTTCGCGATCCTGGGCCTGCGTGCGCTGTACTTCCTGCTGGTCGACGTGGCTGACCGCTTCCACCTGCTCAAGTATGGCCTGGCGATGGTCCTGACCTTCATCGGCGTCAAGATGCTGATCATGCCGTGGTATCACGTGCCGGTGCAGGCTTCGCTGACCGTCGTCGCCGTGCTGATCGCTGGCAGCTGCATCGCCAGCCTGATGATCAAGCCGAAGGGCGAAGCGAAGTAAGAAGCAAAGTAAGAAGCAAAGAACGCCGCTGGCGCGAGGTCGACGATGTCAGCCACGCGCCAGCGGCGGAATATCGCAGGCCGGCTGCGCCGGCGGCTCCCCGCCGCCGGCCTGCCCCACCCGCTCGTATTCGGCGATCACCTGGGCTCCCAGCAGCAGCAAGGTGGCGGCGATCTCCAGCGAGAACATCACCACGATCGCGGTCGTCATCGAGCCATACACCAGGTTCACCTGCGACAGCGTCGAGAAATACCAGACCAGCACGTGGCGCGCGATTTCCCACAGCAGCGCCGCCGTCGCGCCGCCGATGAAGGCATGCCAGATCGACAGCCTACCCACCGGCATCACCAGGTAGATCGAGGTCAGCACCAGGATCTCGCCCGCCAGTCCCAGCAGGTACAGCAATATTCCCGACACCCCGCCCAGCGACCACTTGTAGTTGAACAGCCAGACGCTCTCGGACCCCATCACCTGCAGCGCGCCGGCGACCAGCGTTACCACCATGATGCCGATGCCCAACGCCAGGATATAGCAATAAGGCAGCACGGCCGAGACCAGAAAATGGCGCCGCCGCACCGCGACCCGGTGCACGAAGATCACGCTCATCGCATTTTCCAGCACGGTAAACGCGAGCGAGCTGAAAAACAGCATGGTCAGCGCCAGCACCCAGGTCAGCAGCTGGCGGTCCTGCAGGAAGTTGGCGACCTCGGTCACGATCGGGCGCGACTGGCCCGGCACCAGCAGCTCGAGATAGCGGCGCAAGGTGTCGAGCAGCTCCACCGGATCGATGAAATGCGACAGCGCCACCACCACCAGCATCAGGAACGGCACGATCGACAGCAGCGCGTAATAGGCGACGGCGCCGGCCAGCAGCAGGCCCTGGTTGGCGCGAAAGCCGCGCAGCACCTGCAGGGTGAACCTGAGGGGATGCGACAGGATGTAGATATTGGCGCGCTGGTCCTTCAGGCGCGCGCGCCAGTCACGCCGGCGGCTCATCTCGCCAGCCGGATGCCGGTGAACTGCCAGCGTGCGCCGGACGGGAAGAAGTTGCGGTAGCTGGCGCGCGCATGGCCCTCGGGCGTGGCGCACGACGAGCCGCGCAGCACGTACTGGTTGACCATGAACTTGCCGTTGTATTCGCCGATGGCGCCCGGCGCCGGAGAATAGCCGGGATATGGCGCGTAGCTGCTGCCCGTCCACTGCCAGCAGGCGCCGAACATCTGCTGCAGGCCGGCGCCGCTGGCCGCCGCCGGATGATGCACAGGCACTCCGCCCAGGCTCGACTGGCGCGCGGCAAATTCCCATTCCGCCTCGGTAGGCAGGCGTGCGCCACGCCAGCGCGCATAGGCGTCGGCCTCGTACAGCGAGACGTGGGTGACGGGACGCTCGGGGTCGAGCGGCTGCACGCCGTGCAGGGTGAACTCGCGCCAGCCATCCTCGTGCTCGATCCAGTACAAGGGCCGCGTGATCTCGCCCGAGCAGACGCGGTCCCAGCCTTCCGCCAGCCACAGGCTCGGGTCGCGGTAGCCGCCGGCCTCGATGAAGGCGCGGTATTCGCCGTTGGTGACGAGGCGCGAGGCCAGCGCGAACGGCGCCACATAGGTGCGATGGCGCGGCAGCTCGTTGTCGAAGCAAAACCCCGTGCCCTTGTGGCCGATCTCGGCCAGGCCGCCTTCGAACGCCAGCCAGTCGAGCCGCGGCGCCGGCTCGGATGCCGCCATCGGCTCGGCCGCATAGGCCGGATACAGGGGATTTTGCGCCAGCAGGTGCTTGACGTCGGTGAGCATCAGCTCCTGGTGCTGCTGCTCGTGCTGCAGGCCCAGTTCGACCAGCGCCGCCAGCGCGTCGTCGATGCCGCGCGCCAGCAAGGCGTCCATGCGGCGGTCGACGTCGTGGCGGTAGGCTTTCACTTCGCCCAGCGACGGCCGCGTGAGCAGGCCGCGCTGCGGGCGCGGATGCTTGTCGCCGACGCCGTTGTAATAGGAGTTGAAGATGACCCGGAACGCCGGGTGGAACGGCGCGAAGCCCGGCTCGCGCGGCTCGAGGATGAAAGTCTCGAAGAACCAGGTGGTGTGCGCCAGGTGCCACTTGATCGGGCTCGCGTCGGGCATCGACTGCGCGCAGCAATCCTCGTCGGACAACGCCTCGGCAAGGTGCAGCGAACGGCCGCGCACCCGGGCGAAGGTGCGCGGCAGGCCCTCGTCGCGCAGCATGTTCATGGGGAGATGGCCTGTGCGTGGATCACCGCGAACCAGCGCTGGGGATCGGTCCAGACGCGGGTCGCCTCGAAGCCAGAACGCTCCAGCAGCCCGATGGCGTCGGCCTGCTGGTATTTATAGCTGTTCTCGGTGTGGATGCAGTCGCCCGCCTCGAAGCGGCGCGCGCCGCCGCGCCAGTGCACCTCTTGCGGCGTGCGCGCCTCGAGGTGCATCTCGATGCGTCCGCGCGCGGGGTTGTAGAAGCCGTGGTGGCGCCACTGGCGGATGTCGAAATCGGCGTCGACCAGCCGGTTCACGTGGCGCAGGATGTTCAGGTTGAAGGCGGCGGTCACGCCCAGCGCGTCGTCATAGGCGGCGTCGAGCGTGGCTTTATCCTTGGCCAGGTCGATGCCGATCAGGATGCCGCCATCCGGCCCGCACTGCGCGCGCAGGCGCTTCAGGAAGGCCTGCGCATCCTCGGGCGTGAAATTGCCGATCGAGGAGCCGGGATAGAAGAACAGGCGGCGCTCGGCGCGCACCTGGTCGGGCAATTCGAAACGGTTCGAGAAATCCATGCCCAGCGCTTCCATCGCGATCTGCGGGAAGCGCTGGCGCAGGCGCGCCAGGGCGTCATGGGTGAATTCGCTGGAGATGTCGACCGCCACGTATTGCGCCGGCTGCAGGAGCGGAAACAGCTTGGCCGCCTTGGCGCAGTTGCCGGCGCCGAGGTCGATCAGGGTGGTCCCAAGGCCGGCCACGCGCGCGATCTCGGCGCCATGGCGTTCGAAGATCGCGGCCTCGGTGCGGGTCGGGTAATATTCGGGCAGTTCGCAGATGGCCTCGAACAGCTTGGAGCCGAGCGCGTCGTACAGGAATTTGGGCGAGATGCAGGCATCATCGGCGCCCAGGCCGGCGTGCAGCTCTTGCGCGTCGTGGGCGTTGGCAACGGCGGCCTGGCGCTCGTCGGATGTGCAGGTTGTCAGCATAAGGTTTATCATTCGTGCCGCCACGCCGCACCATGCGAGATGGCATATGAGGATGTCTTCTATCGTTGCTGTTTTTACCATCATAGCGGATTCCCCCGATTCGCTGTGCGCGCGACAATTCAAGCGTGCAGGGTTTTGCCCTGCGACATTTCTAAGTTGAAATATGGATCAGCGACTTCATTGGGAGACCGTGTACCGCACCAAGGCGCCGGATGCGGTGAGCTGGTACGCCCCGCACCTGGACACCTCGCTCGCCCTGATCGGGCGCAGCGCCGGCGCGCCCTCGGCCGCCATCATCGACGTCGGCGGCGGCGAAGCCACGCTGGTCGACGACCTGCTGGCGCGCGGCTACACCGACGTGTCCGTGCTGGACATCTCGGCCGAGGCGATCCGCGTCGCCCGCGCGCGCCTGGGCGCCCGGGCCGGCCGGGCCCAGTGGCTGGTGGGAGACATCACGAAGGCCGAGCTGCCGGAACGGCGCTACGACGTCTGGCACGACCGCGCCGTGTTCCACTTCCTGCTCGAACCCGCGCACAGGGCGGCCTACGTGCGCCAGGTGGCGCGCGCCATGCGCCCGGGCGGCAGCGTGATCGTCGCCACCTTCGGCCCCGAAGGACCCACCAAATGCAGCGGCCTGGACATCGTGCGCTATGACGCCGAAGGCTTGCACGACGAGTTCGGCCCGGCCTTCCGCCTGGTCGAAAGCCGCACCGAACTGCACCGGACGCCGTTCGGCACGACACAGCAATTCGTCTATTGTTTTTGCCGGGTGGAATGATCGGCCTTTATAATTCGTATTCCGTCCCGATTAACCATCAATGAAGAACACCATGACCATGTCCCTTCGCCGTCACGTCCTGAAAACCCTGTGCGCAGCTGTTGCCGGCACAATGCTGATCGCAGGCGCCGCGAGCGCCCAGAGCAATGGCGTGCTGCGCGTCTCGGCCATCCCCGACGAATCGCCGACCGAACTGCAGCGCAAGTTCAAGCCGCTGGGCGAATACCTGGCCAAGGCCACCGGCCTGAAGGTCGAGTTCACCCCGGTGACCGACTACGCCGCCTCGGTCGAAGGCCTGATCAACCGCAAGATCGACATGGTCTGGTTCGGCGGCTTCACCTTCGTGCAAGCCAATGTGCGCAGCAAGGGCCAGGTGACCCCGCTGGTGCAGCGCGAGGAAGACGAGAAATTCCGCTCGGTCTTCATCACCACCGTGCCTGGCATCACCAAGCTGGAAGACCTGAAGGGCAAGACCCTGGCCTTCGGTTCGGAATCGTCGACCTCGGGCCACCTGATGCCGCGCTCCTTCCTGTTGCAAGCCAAGATCAACCCGGACACCGACCTGAAGCGCATCGCCTTCTCGGGCGCGCATGACGCGACCGTGGCGGCCGTGGCCGGCGGCAAGGTCGATGCCGGCGCGCTGAACATCTCGGTCTGGGAAAAGCTGGTCGAGAGCAAGAAGGTCGATCCGAAGCAGGTGCGCGTGTTCTACACCACCCCGGGCTATTTCGACTACAACTGGACCGTGCGCACCGACATGGATCCGGCGCTCAAGAAGAAGATCACCGACGCCTTCCTGGCGCTGGACGGCTCGACCGCCGAAGGCAAGCAGATCCTCGACCTGCAGCGCGCGACGAAATTCGTGCCGACCAGAACCGCCAACTATGGCGCGATCGAAGCCGCCGCACGCAATGCGGGCCTGCTGAAGTAATCCGGGAAAGCGATTCACCATGGCGACCTACCGCCTGCGCGGCCTGACCGTGCGCCACCTGGCCGGCAGCCGCGCGCCGGCCCTGCACGCGCTCGACCTCACGATCCGCGCCGGCGAGCAGGTCGCCCTGATCGGCCCTTCCGGGGCCGGCAAGACCACCCTGCTGTCCACCCTCGCCTGCGCCCACCGGCCGGCCGAGGGCGCCCTGGAGATCTTCGGCCAGGACCCGTGGCGGCTGAACGGGGCCGAGCGCCACCACCTGCGCTCGCGCCTGTTCCTGGCGCCGCAGGCGCCGCCCCTGCCGCCGCGCCAGCGCGTGGTGACGGCGGTGCTGGCCGCGCGCCTGCCGCACTGGTCGCTGTGGCAGGCCCTGGCCTCGCTGGTGCGCCCGCAGGATCCCGACGCCGCGCATGCCGCGCTGGCGCGTTTTTCGCTGGGCGACAAGCTGTATGCGCGGGTCGACCGCCTGTCCGGCGGCGAACGCCAGCGCTGCGGCCTGGCGCGCCTGCTGCTCTCGAACGCCGAAGCGCTGCTGGTCGACGAGCCGATCTCGGCGCTCGACCCGGCGCTCGCGCGCCACACCCTGGCCACGCTGCGCCAGGAAGCGCAGGGGCGCAACGCGACCCTGGTGTGCAGCCTGCACCAGGTCGAACTGGCGCGCGAACAGTTCCCGCGCCTGGTCGGACTGCGCGACGGCCGCATCGTGTTCGATGCGCCGCGCGAAGACGTCAGCGACGCCATGATCGCCGAGCTGTACGCCAACGAGCAGGTCGAGCCGGCGCCCGCCACCCTGCACGAGACACCCGGCCAGATCGCCGTCGGCGCCTGCTTCTGATGAGCGCCGCTGCAGTCCTTCACCGCGATCCCGCGTGGCGCACGCGCGTCACCTGGGCCGCGATGTTCGTCGTCCTGCTGTACCCGCTGCTGGCCGGCGCCGAATTCAAGCCCTGGCTGCTGTTCGATGCGCAAAGCCTGCGCGCGGCCGGGATGTTCCTGTCCGATTTCCTCGTCCCCGCGGTCGAACCCGACTTCCTGGCGATGGTGCTGCGCGAGACCTGGCAGACGGTGGCGATCGCCACCGCCGGGCTCACGCTGGCCTTGCTGGTGGCGATTCCCGCCACCTTCGTCATCACCGAACGCCTGTCGATCTCGCGTCTGGGCACCGGCCGCGTGCATCCGTTCGCGGCGCTGGTGCGCCAGGGCCTGCGCTGGATCCTGATGGTCTTGCGCTCGGTGCCCGAACTCGTGTGGGCGCTGCTGTTCGTGCGCATCGTCGGCCTGGGGCCGACCGCCGGCGTGCTGGCGATCGCCCTGTCGTACAGCGGCATGCTGGCCAAGGTGTATGCCGAGATCCTCGAGTCGAGCGACGCCCATGCCACCGACGTCCTGCTCGCCAACGGCGCCGGCCGCCTGCCGGCGCTGCTGTACGGCGCCCTGCCCGATTCGAGCGCCGAACTGGTGTCGTATACCGTGTACCGCTGGGAGTGCGCGATCCGCGGCTCGGCGGTGATGGGCTTCGTCGGCGCCGGCGGCCTGGGCCAGCGCCTGGACGAATCGACCAAGATGATGGCCGGCGGCGAAGTCGCCACCATGCTGATCGTGTTCGTGCTGCTGGTGGCGGCGGCCGACCTGGTGTCGAAGATGCTGCGCCGGAGGCTGGGATGAAGCCATCGACCTTGCCTCCAGCGCCTCCACGCGACCTCAGGACCTGGCTGATCCTGCTTGGCCTGCTGGCCCTGGTCGTGGCCAGCTTCGCCTCGCTGCCGCTGCAATGGAGCGCCTTCTTCACCGCCGAGGCGATCGATTCAAGCCGCGAATTCCTGGCCGGCTTCGCGCCGCCCGAGACCGGCATGCCGTTCCTGCTGAAGACCCTGGGCGCGTTGTGGGAGACGCTGGCCATGTCGGCCATCGGCACCCTGCTCGCCGCCGCCGTCGGCCTGCCGCTGGCGCTGGCCGGCGCCGGACGCCTGGGCCGCGCGGCGCGGCTCGTAACGCGCCTGGTGCTCAATGTGCTGCGCTCGATTCCCGAACTGGTGTGGGCCGCGGTGCTGCTGGTGCTGGCCGGCCTGGGGCCGATGGCCGGCACCCTGGCGCTGGCCGCGCACACGGCCGGGGTGCTGGGACGGCTGTTCGCCGATGCCCTGGAAAACGTCGAGCCGCATGCCGAGCAGAGCCTGCGCACCAACGGCGCGCGGCCGCTGGCGGCCTTCCTGTACGCTACGCTGCCCCAGGCGCTGCCGCAGATGCTGTCGTATACGCTGTACCGCTGGGAGAACAATATTCGCGCGGCGGCGGTGCTGGGCGTGGTCGGGGCAGGCGGCCTGGGCCAGATGCTGAAGTACCACCTGTCGCTGTTCCAGATGCCCAGCGCGGCCACCGTGGTGATCGCGATGCTGGTGCTGGTGGCCCTGGTCGATGCGGCCAGCTACCTGCTGCGGCGTGCCCTCACCCGCTAGACCCTCGCTAGATCCATATCGCCTGCATGCTCGAACTCGACCAGCTCACCAAATCCTACGGCGGCCGCACGGTGCTCGCCCAGCTGTCGCATGTGTTCCAGGCCGGCGAGTTCGTGGCGATCATGGGCGAATCGGGCGTCGGCAAATCGACCCTGCTCAACCTCATCGCGGGGCTCGACATGCCGGATGCCGGCCAGGTGATCGTGGACGGCGCGCCGATGTCCAGCCTCGACGACGACGCCGCCACCCGCCTGCGGCGCACCCGCATGGGCTTCATCTTCCAGGCCTTCCACGTGCTGCCGCACCTGACCCTGCGCCAGAACGTGGCGCTGCCGCTGCTGCTCAACAAGGAGTCCGGCGCGCGCGCGGAGGAACGCGTCACCGCGATGCTCGAAGCCGTCGGGCTAAGCGGACGGGGCGGCGATTTCCCGCGCCAGCTGTCGGGTGGCGAACTGCAGCGGGTGGCGATCGCGCGCGCCCTGGTGCACCGCCCGGCCCTGCTGCTGGCGGACGAGCCAACCGGCAATCTTGATCCGGAAACGGCCGACGTGATCCTCCAGCTCTTGCGCCATGAAACGCGCGCCCACGGCGCCGGCGCCATCATGGTCACCCACTCCCACGCCGCGGCCGCCATGGCCGACAAGGTGCTGCTGCTCACCCATTCCGGCCTGAAATTAGCATAAGTTCCTGGAAGAAACGCACAATTGCGCCATTTTTAGTTAAATTTCGCGAATCGTGCGCAACATAATCGTAGTAATATCACAACGACCCGCCGCGATAAAGCGAATACAACAGGCGGGGCTACTTTTCCAGAACGGTCGATCTGTCTTGAATCATGTTTTCATATTGGAGAATCGACATGAGCGTACGACAGAAAAAACAGGAAATGCTCGAGGCCATGCATCGAGCGCGGGCGCTCGAGCCCTCGAGTTTCGTGCCCAACAAATTGCTCGACACGCTAATCGAGCGCCTGCAGCTGAAGAACGACGCGGAGCTGTGCCGCGTGCTCGAAGTGCAGCCGCCGATCATCAGCAAGATCCGCCACCGCAAACTCAACGTCGGCGCAACCATCCTGCTGCGCATGCACGAGAAGTCGAACATCCCGATCCGCGAACTCAAGGAATTGACGAGCGCGTCGGCGATCCACTAGCGCTCAGTCCTGGGCCGGCGGACGCCCGGTCTTGAGCTGTGGCAGCGCGCCCAGCACGCTCTGCAGGGTGGCCACGTCGAGCTGGCCCAGCAGGGCCACACCAATGCGCAGCAGTTCGCTCTTCTTGACGTCGATGCCGGCCCGCAAGCAGGCCTGCTTGACTTCGAGCAGCACCGCGTA
Source organism: Massilia sp. UYP32 (assembly GCF_050434365.1). Lineage (NCBI taxonomy): Bacteria > Pseudomonadati > Pseudomonadota > Betaproteobacteria > Burkholderiales > Oxalobacteraceae > Massilia > Massilia sp. UYP32. The sequence continues at coordinate 99,774 of NZ_JBNDIK010000020.1, read as the reverse complement.
TTCGCGCTCGGGCATGGTGAAGCTGTCGCGCACCAGCACCGGACGCGCATCCTGGACCGGCGCGCGCAGCGCCGACCTGGGCGCCGGCCTGGGCGCCGGCACGGGCGCCTTGGCGGCCGGCTTCCTGGCCGGCGGGTGCGCGAGCGCCCTGGCGGCCGACTTGACCGCCGTCCTGAGCCCGCCCTTTGCCGTTGCGGCCTTGGCTGCGGACTTGACCACGGTCTTGGCCGCGGTCTTTGCGATGGTCTTGGCCGCCGTTGTTGGACTGGCGCTCTTCGCCCTGGGGCGCTGCGCGCGCGCTGCCGCTGGTTCGGGCGCGGCCGCCGGCTTGCGTGGCATGGGTGCTGCTCCATCGTTGAAAGGGCAAATAGTATAAACGATTTAGCCGCTTCCCGCAGGATGCCGTACATACCGCGCGCTTGCTGCCGCCGGCGCCGATCGGTGTCACAATACGGTCTCCACAGGAGCGGCCTTCTGTTTTTTAGAAGTATTCATTCTGTAAACTCCGCTTTTATGGGAATGCATCCTGTATTATTCTTTCGAGCGGACAACTCTGCTGTAAACTCCGCGCGACGTAGAAATTTTTTGAGGAAAACGTGATTCAACCCGGGCCAGTATGCGCAACAAAGCTCATTTGATCCTGCCGGTGCTGTTCGCCATCGCCCTGGCCTTCTTGTTGCAACATTTTCTCGGCTCGATCGCCTGGGCCGGCCTGCTGGCGGTGATCACCTGGCCGTTGCACCAGCGCCTGCTTCGACGCGGCTGGGCGCCGCTGGCCAGCGCCAGCTTCATGCTGCTGCTCCTGGTGGTCAGCTTCGTCGGGCCGTCGGTGCTGCTGTTCCACACCCTCACCTACGAGCTGGCCAGCCTGCAGCGCATGCTCATCAGCTTCAACCAGACCGGGGTGCCGGTGCCGAGCTGGCTGGCCAACCTGCCGCTGGTGGCCGAACCCGCCGTCAAGTGGTGGCTCGAGCACCTCGCCGTGCCGGGCGGGCTGAACGCCCTGGTGCGCACCACGGTGGGCGACTTCATGCCGCACCTGACCGATACCGCGCGCGTCTGGGGTTCCACGATCCTGGCCAACGCCCTGTATCTGTTCCTCACCCTGCTCACGCTGTTCGTGCTGTACGTGCACGGCTCCAGCGTCATGCACTACATCGACCGCGCCGGCGCGCGCCTGTTGCCCGACCAGTACACCAAGCTGCGGCGCGTGCTGCCGCTGTCGGTGCGCGGCACCGCGCTGGGACTGGGTTCGATCGCGATCCTGGAAGGCATCGTGCTGGGCGTGGCCTACTGGGTGGCGGGCGCCCCGGCCCCGGTGCTGCTGGGCGTGATTACCGGCTACCTGGCCCTGATCCCGGGCGGCGCGCCGCTGTCGTTCACGATGGTCTCGCTGCTGCTGTTCGGCCAGGGCCACTCGGCCGAGGCGCTGGGCCTGTTCACCTGGGGCGCGGTCGAGCTGTTCCTGGTCGATAAATTCATCCGCCCGAAACTGATCGGGCAGCGCGTCAACCTGCCCTTCCTGGCGGTGCTGTTCGGCCTCCTGGGCGGCGTCTCGACCTTGGGCGTGATCGGCCTGTTCGTCGGCCCGCTGATGATGGCGATCCTGTTCGGCTGGCTGCGCGACGAGCCGCCGGGCACGGCGCACCTGGTGGCGCCACCCGCGCCCCCGGCTGCAGCCGGGTCAGGCGACGCCGAGCGGGTGGGTTAGCGAATTCATCGCCGCGGCGCGCAGGTGCAGGTCCCACAGCGCGCCCACGCGCAGGCCGGCCTGCACCGCGACCAGCTCGGCGATGTCGAGTTCTTCCATCAATCCGATCAGGATCGCCAGCCCGCCCGGCAAGTGCGAGACGCGTTCGGCCGGCGCATGGGCCAGGCGCACCCGCGCCACGTGGCCAAGTTCGATGAAATCGGCGCGCAGGCGCTCGAGGCCGGACCGGGACAGTACGCCTTGCGGCTCGCCCCTCGATTGGGCGATCTCGGCCAGCGCGCGCACGGCGCCGCAGGCGCCATAGGCCCGCTCCCAGCGCTGGGCGCCCAGCCTGGCCTCGGCGAAGCGGCTGCGGCTCGAACGCACCGCGGCGTCGAAGGCGGCGCTGTCGAGCCGGCCGTCGGCAAAGAAGGTCAGGCTCTGGCGCACGGCGCCGATGGCGAAGGTTTCGATGCGCCGGATGGCGGCGCCCTGGCCCAGCACCAGCTCGGTCGCGCCACTGCCGACATCGACCACCAGGCGCGCAGCGTCCTGCTCCCCGAGGGTGGTCGCCACGCCCAGGTACACCAGGCGGCCGACCTCGTCGCCGGCGATCAGCTCGACCGGCCGGCCCAGCGCCCTGCCGGCCGCCGGCAGGAACAAAGCCGCATTGCGCGCCATGCGCAGGGCCGAGGTCGCCACCACGCGCACCGCCTGCGGATGCCAGGCGTCGAGCACGCCGCGAAAACCCTCCAGGCATGCCAGCGCGCGGCGCATGGCGGACGTGCAGAGCATGCCGTCCTCGTCGAGCGTCGCGGCCAGCCGGACCGGCTCGGCCATGGTGGCGACCAGGCGCAGCGCGCCGTCCTCGACATGCCCGACATGCAGGCGGAAGCTGTCCGAGCCCAGCTCGACGGCGGCGTAGATGGGTGATTCAATCGTTGAGGCTTGCATGGCGCGTCCTTTGAACAGGCCGCAGCATAAGCCTCGCGCGTGACATGCGCGTGACGGCGCGCCGCATCGCGGCGCGCGCGCACTCACGTGAGGCCACTCACACCTCGGCCAGCGTCTCGCCGGCCAGCTCCACCCGGTTGCGTCCCGCCTGCCTGGCCCGCTGCAGGGCCTCGTCGGCGCGCTGGAACAGGGTCGTGGTGCTGTCCTCGGGGCGGATGATGGTGACGCCGAAGCTGGCGGTCAGCTTGATCATCGCGCGCTCGCCCTTGAACGGGGTCGACTCGATCGCGGCGCGGATGCGCTCGGCCACCAGCGCCGCCTCCGTGAGGTTGGTGCGCGGCAGCAGGAGCGCGAACTCGACGCCGACCACCCTGCCCAGCTGGTCGCTGTCGCGCAGCTGGCGCCGGCACAGCTCGACCATCTGGCGCAGCACGACGTCGCCGGCCGGGTGGCCATAGCTGTCGTTGACGCGCTTGAAACCGTCCGGATCGAACACCACCAGCGCGGTCGGCAGGCCCGGACGGCGCGCCAGCGCCATCCACGGCCCCAACAGCTGGAAGAAGCCGCGCCGGTTCGGCGCATCGGTCAGCGGATCGATCACCTCGGCGCGCTCGAGCGCGTCCTGCAGGCGCTCACGCGTCAGCAGCAGCACGCCGAAGGCATTGCCGAGCATGAGCAGGTACAGGGCGCCGCTGGACAGCTGGCCCAGCAGCTCGCTCGTCAGCCAGCCCCAGCCGCCCGGCAGCAGCAGCACCGACAGGCCGCGCGCGGCCACCACCAGGGCCAGCGCCATGCTGGCCAGCGCCAGGAAGCGCTGCAGCAGGCTGACGTCGCGCCAGCGCCAGCTCAATGCCAGCGCGCCCGAGAAATAGAAGCCGCCCAGCAGCAGCGAGGCCGCCACGGCGCGCAAGGCTTCCTCGTCGATCAGGTAGCACAGGAAGAAAGCCAGGATCGCGAGGCCGCCGGCGATCATGGTCGGGGTGCGCCAGGCACGCCGCCGCGCCGCCTCCCACGAGGCGCCGCCCTCGACCGCCACGCCGGCGAACAGCAAGGCGTAGCCGCCCGGCACCGCGATCGCAGCCGGCACCACGCCGGCGTCGCCCAGGGCCAGCAGCAGCCAGGCGCCGCCCTGGATCTGTTTCGACAGGCTCCACAGCACCAGCGCCGGCGAGCGGTTCGGTCCGTGATTGAAGAAGGTCAGCAGCGCGCACAGGGTCAGGTTGCCCAATGCCAGTACCAGGACCATGGTCGACGCGTCCAGCATCATTGTGTCAGTACTCATGTTCGACGTTCAGGGTGCCGTCGCCGACCTTGCTGGCCCAGGCGCGGGTGAAATAGTCCCGCTCCGCTTCCAGGGGCGGTTCGTGCCAGAACACGATCAGGGTGCCCTTGTGATCGTGCAGCTGCGTGACTTTATCGACGAAGCCGCCATTGCCCGATCCCTCGGCCAGCGCCGTCGCGTAGCCATACACGCGCTGCAGCCGTTCGAGCCGGTCCGGCTCGGCCACGGCATTGGTCGCGGTCATGGTGGGATGGTCCAGGAACATGGGCTCTCCATCGAAGCGGCCAGCTTATCAGAAGAAGATGCTTTGCAACAAGCCAACTCTTCCGCCTCGACGTTGCTCCTGGACATCAACGCGTTTGCCGCGTTCAGCCGGCGAAGCGGCTGAACACCTCGCGGATGGCCAGGCCGCCGCCGCCGATCAGGACGGCGAAATACAGGATCGTCAGGACATTGCTGACGTGGCCCAGCAGGATGCACAGGCCGTCGCGCTGCAGCAGCCCGATGGCGAGGAACAGGATGGCCACCGCCGGGAAGGTATTGCTGAAAGGAATCAGACCAAAGGGCATCATCAGCAGCACGGCCCCCAGGATCAGGGCCGCATTATTGAAGAAGGCGACCGGGCCGGCTGCCACCAGCCACTGGATGCGGTTTGGACGGCTGACGCGCTCGAGCTTCTTGAGCCAGGACAACGCCTTGCGCAGCAGCGGGCGCAGCTTGCGGGTGCCGATCACGCGGTGCGACAGTGTCGACGGGATCCACAGGTCGCGCCCGAACAGGCGGCTGACGCTGATGAGCAGGATGGCGGCGCCGAACACGGTGCTCACGCCGGGAATCGAGATCGGGATCAGGAACACCAGGGTCAGCAGGGTTACCAGGATCAGCAAGCCGTCGTTGCCGACGCGGTGGATCAATTCGCTGAGCGTGATGCCGGTGCGCGGCATGTCGCGCACCAGGGAGCGCAGGCGCTGGGAAACCGGTTCACTGTACATTGTGTTCATGTCGTCCTGAAATCTTGGGTTGTGCGGAACGACGCCTGGGCCGGGCCAGCGCGTCGGTGCGACAGTATAGCCGGGCCCGACCCGGGCGGCTAACGCTCGCGCAAGAGCTTGAACTGCCGCGCCTGCCGATGGTGGCCGGCGACCGACTGCTTGATGTACCGCGTCAGCGCGTCGCCGGTGAGCGAGAACGGATACAGGCCGGCGCGCGCCCGTTTTTCGGCGAACTCCGGGCTGGCCTCCATATTGTCGAACGCCTTCACCCAGCGCCGGTAGTCGGCCTCGCGCACGTCCGGCCCCATCCACACGCCGCGGATCACGGGCCAGACCACGTCATAGCCCTGCTCGCGCGCGGTTTTCACGCCGGACAGCGCGCCCGGCAGGCGCCGCTCGGACAGCACCGCCAGCACCCTCACACGGCCGTCGCCGGTATAGAGCAAGGCCTCGGAGGTGTCGCCCGACACCGCCTGCACGTGGTTTTCCTGCATCGCGATGAACTGCTCGCCGCCGCCCTCGAGCGCGACGAAGCGCATCTTGCGCGGATCGATGCCGGCCATCTGCGCCAGCAGCGCCATCTTGATCCAGTCCTGGCTCCCGACCGTGCCGGACATGCCGATCAAGACTTTTTTAGGATCGCGCTTCAGCGCGTGCAACAGGTCGTCGAGCGACTGCCAGGGCGAATCGGCGCGCACCGCGATCATGCCGTAGTCGGCGCCGAAGGCCGCCACCCAGCGCACGTCGTCGACGTCGGCGTCGCCGAATTTGCCCAGCGCGAGGTTGAGCACCGAACCGCCGGAAAAGGTGACCAGGGTGTTCGCTTCGGCGCGGCGCTGCGACACCATCGTGTGCCAGGCCACGGCGCCGACGCCGCCCGGCAGGTAGCTCAGCTGCAGCTCGGGCGCGCCGCTCTGGCCGTGCAAAGCCTTCTGGGCCAGCTTGCAGGTCAGGTCCATCCCGCCCCCGGGCTTGGACGGGATCAGGCATTCGGCCTCGCGCGGCTGGGCGCCGCCGGGCGCGGCGAGCGCCAGGCCCAGGATGGCGAGGAAGGTGTGCACGAATCTCATGGGACGCATGATAGCGCCATGCCGGCGGCAGTGGCGGACCGGCTCAGAAACGGTGCTGCATGCCGGCCGTGATGCCGGTCTGGGTCGAGCCAAAACCGGGGTCGTCGCGCGACAGGCCGACCAGTTGGCCGTGGTCGGCTTTCGCATGCGCCGCCGACAGGTAGAGCGTGGTGCGCTTGGACAGCGCCAGCATGCCGCGCACGACGAACATCGTCGGGTCGGCGTCCTCGATGGCCGGCACGTCCTTCGTGTTGACGTGGTAGACGGCGCCGGTCAGGGTCACGTTATCGATCGTGCGCGAGATCCCGCCCCAATAGGTGTCGGCGCGCAGGTCGGCGCCCGCCCTTCCCGCGTCGAACTCGAAACCGCGCATGCCGGCCGTGTAGCGCCATTTGCCCGTCTGGTAATCCGCCGCCAGGTGGTAGGCGGTGGTCTCGTCGCGCGCGGGCACGCCGGCGACCGCGTTGCCGTTGATCTGCTCATAGGCGGCCATCAAGCCAAGGCCGCCTTCGCCGAACCACGACCCGCCCAGCGCCAGCTTGCGGCCTTCGGCCAGGCTGCCCGAGCGCTCGCCCAGGCCGACCGTGGCGCCATAGGTGAAGCCGCCGCTCTTGCCGGTGTACTTGACCAGGTTGTCGAACTGGGTCGTCATGCCGTATTTCGACGGCCCGGTGGCGCTGGCGCCGGTGGCCCAGGAATAATTGGGGGCGAAGCCCAGCGGATCGAACTTGATCACCAGTTCATAGGTGGTAGTGAACGAGCGGCCGATGACGAGGCGGCCGAGCGAGCCGTCCAGGCCGACCCAGGCCTGGCGCTTGAACACGGCGCCATCGCTTTCGCCGGTATCCATCAGGAGGCCGCCTTCGAGCTGCCAGATCGCTTTCAGGCCGCCGCCGAGGTCTTCGCTGCCGCGAAAGCCCCAGCGCGAGGTGTTCTTGCCGCCCGAGATCACGCGCACCATGTTTCCGCCATCCTCGGCGGCATGGTTGACGTATTCGACGCCGGCGTCGATCAGGCCGTAGACCTCGACGTTGCTCTGGGCGTGGACGGAATGGTTCAGGGAAAGCGCTGCCAGGACGGCGAGCGCGAGGGCCGACTGCTTCATGGTGTCTCCGAATCTTATATGTTCGTATTGCTTTATTCGACCGACTATATGCGCGGCTACCTTTCAGTTCGCTTTCAGTCCCGGCTCCGCTTTCGTACCGGATGAACCAGCTGCCAACCATCACCGCGTGGACGGCGGAGCCGACTCGGCGTCCCCGTCCCCCCTACCGCCGCCGGGCCTTTGCGCTTACACTGGCGCGATGAGAATCCTGCTAGTTGAAGATCACGTCGAGCTGTCGCACTGGGTGTCGAAGGCGCTGCGCGACGCCCACCTCACCGTCGAATGCGCCAGCACCGGCGCCGATGCCGACGCCCTGCTGCACACCCAGGACTATGCGCTGGTGATCCTGGACCTGACCCTGCCGCGCATGGACGGCCTGGACGTGCTGCGCCGCCTGCGCGCCCGCGGCGGCGCGCGCGCAAACACGCCGGTGCTGATCCTGACCGCGCGCGGCGGCCTGGAAGACAAGGTGCAGGGGCTGAACCTGGGCGCCGACGACTACCTGGCCAAACCGTTCGAGCTGGCCGAACTCGAAGCGCGCGTGAAGGCGCTGCTGCGCCGGCGCAGCGGCAACGAGGCGCTGGTGCACCGCTGCGGCCAGCTCGCCTTCGACACCGTTTCGCGCATGTTTTCCTACTGCGGCGAGCCGCTGGCGCTGACGCCGCGCGAGCACGCGGTGCTCGAAGCGCTGATCGCCAGGCCGGGCCGCGCGCTATCGAAGGAAAAACTGTTCCAGGAAGTGTTCGCACTGAGCGACGACGCCAATCTCGACGCCATCGAGCTGTACATCCACCGCATCCGCAAGAAGCTCGAGCGGCCCGGGGGCGACGCCGCCATCGTGACCCTGCGCGGCATCGGCTACCTGATGCAAGAAAAACCCGCCTGAGGCCATGGCCCAGCGCATCTCCCTGCTGCAACGGGCCGCGGCCCGGCCGCTCGGCAGCCTGCGCCAGCAGCTGCTGCGCTGGCTGATCCTGCCGCTGGTGGCGCTGGTCGCGCTCAATGCGGTGTCGCTGTACCGCGACGCGCTGGAAGCGGCCGACGTGGCCTACGACCGTTCGCTGCTGTCTTCCACGCGCGCGCTGGCCGAGCGCGTGACGGTCAAGGATGGCAAGGTGGTGGCCAACGTTCCCTATGTGGCGCTGGACAGCTTCGAGACCGACACCCTGGGCCGCATCTACTACAAGGTCACCGGCCTGGATGGCGAGACGGTCAGCGGCTACGACGACCTGCCGCCGGTGCCGGCGGGCGTGCCGCGCAGCGACCTGTATCCGGCCCTGGTGCGCTTCTACCACGCCAGCTACAACGGCGAACCGGTGCGCATCGCGGCCCTGCTGCAGCCGGTCTACGACGATTCGATGCGCGGCATCGCCCTGATCCAGGTCGGCGAAACCCTCGACGCGCGCAACGCCCTGTCGCGCGACATCCTCCTGAATACCCTGCTGCGCCAGGCCGTGCTGGTGCTGGCGGTGGCGGCGCTGGTGTGGTTCGCAGTGCGGCTGGTGCTGCGGCCCCTGATGCGGCTCAAGAACGAGGTCGAGACGCGCCCGCTGTCCGACCTGTCGACCATCGACCAGGCCCTGGTGCACAAGGAGGTGCGGCCGCTGGTGGCGGCCATGAACGGCACCATGGCGCGCATGCAGGACCTGATCGCCAGCCAGCGCCGCTTCATCGCCGACGCCTCGCACCAGCTGCGCACCCCGCTCGCGGTGCTCAAGACCCAGGCCACGCTGGCCCTGCGCGAGAACGATCCGGCCGCGATGCGCGCCATCGTCGCTTCGATCGCCGGCACCACCGACTCGGCGATCCACCTGGCCAACCGCCTCCTGGTGCTGGCGCGCATCGAGCATGGCGGCGGCGGAGAACAGGCGCAGCCGGTGACGCTGGCGCTCGTGGCGCGCCAGGTGGGACTGGAGCTGGCCCTGCCGGCGGTGCAGAAGGACATCGACCTGGCGCTCGACGTCGAAGCCAACGCCGACACCACGGTCGTCGGCCGGGAATTGCTGCTGCACGAACTGGTGGCGAACCTGGTCGACAACGCGATCCGCTACACGCCCGCCGGCGGCAGCGTGCTGCTGTGGGTGGGACGGCGCGACGAACGTGTCGTGCTGGCGGTGAGCGACAGTGGTCCCGGCATTCCTGACGCCGAATACGACAACGTCCTGATGCCGTTCTACCGCGCCCAGTCCACGCTGGAAGCCAATCCCGGCGGCACCGGGCTGGGCCTGGCGATCGTGCGCGACGTCGCCAGCCTGCACGGCGCCGCCCTGAAGCTCGGGCGCGCGGATGCCGGCGGCTTGAAAGTCGAGGTGATCTTCGACGCGCCGCGCGCTGAAAGCTGATTGAAAGCTTGCGCGGCCTATAGTTGGCGAAAACGGGGCACTACCCCATTCACGACAACGATCGGAGACATCATGAAGCAGCCGGCTTTCGCGCGCGCCGTCCTGGCCACGCCATTCCCTACCCTCCGCGGAGCATGACATGCTGACCATCCTCGCCTATTCGATGGTCGTCGTCTTCATGTTCCTGATCATGACCAAGCGCCTGCCGGCGCTGGTCGCGCTGATCGTCGTGCCGATCGCCTTCGGCCTGATCGGCGGCTTCGGCGCCGGCCTCGGCCCGATGATGCTGGAAGGGATCCGCTCGCTGGCCCCCACCGGCGTCATGCTGATGTTCGCCATCCTGTATTTCGGCATCATGATCGACGCCGGCCTGTTCGACCCGATCGTGCGCATCATCCTCAAGCTCGTGCAGGGCGACCCGATGAAGATCGTGGTCGGCACCGCGGCGCTGGCGATGTTCATCTCGCTCGACGGCGACGGCGCCACCACCTACATGATCACGGTGTCGGCCATGCTGCCGCTGTACATGCGCCTGGGGATGAGCCGCCTGACGATGGCCTGCGTCATCATGCTGGCCGGCGGCGTGATGAACATCCTGCCCTGGGGCGGCCCGACGGCGCGCGCCGCCACCGCGCTGGGCGTGGACGTGAGCGACATCTTCGTGCCGATGATCCTGCCGATGGCGGTCACCGCCGTGTGGGTGATGTTCGTGGCCTGGGTGCTGGGCATGCGCGAACGCAAGCGCCTGGGCACCGTGAGCCTGCCGGGCCAGGCAAATATCAAGAAGCCGGCGCCGGTGGCCAAGCTGCAACCGGCCTTCCCGGAACTCGCGGTGGCCGGCGCCATGAACGGCACCACCGGCGAGTGGAGCGCCGCGCCAGGCGCCGCATCGCTCGGGGGCAATGTGCACGCCTTTGCCGCCGGCCGCATCGAAGCCGATGGCGGCGGGCTGCAAAGCCCGGCCGGATCGGGCGGCACGGGCGGTGGCGACGAGCCGCCGGTCGGCGTGTCCTCGCCCGACACCGCGCGCCCCAGACTGATCTGGGTGAACTTCCTGCTGACCGTGGCGCTGCTGGTGTTGCTGGTGCTGGGCGCCCTGCCGCTGCCGGTGCTGTTCATGATTTTCTTCGCGATCGCCATCACCGTGAACTATCCGAGCCTGGAAGCGCAAAAGGCGCGTATCGAGGCGCATGCGGCGAACGTGCTGCCGGTGGTGTCGCTGATCTTCGCGGCCGGCATCTTCGTCGGCATCCTGCAGGGCACCAAGATGGTCGACGCCATCGCCCTGAGCGTGATCGCGGCGGTGCCGGAGTGGATGGGGCCTTACCTGGCGATCGTCACCGGCATCCTGAGCATTCCGTTCACCTTCTTCATCTCGAACGACGCCTTCTATTTCGGCGTGGTGCCGGTGCTGGCCAAGGCCGCCGAGGTGTATGGCATCACGGCGGCGGAAATCGGCCGTGCCTCGGTCATCGGCCAACCGGTGCACCTGCTCAGCCCCCTGGTCGCCTCCACCTACCTGCTGGTCGGGATGTGCAAGGTCGAATTCGGCGACCATCAACGCTATACCCTGATCTGGTCGATCTCGGCCTCGCTGGTGATGCTGGTCGCCGCCGTCATCTTCGGCGTGGTGCCACTGATGGGATCAGGAGCCTGAGGTCATTTTCCGAGAAGGATGCGATGGCTAATGTGCACGGGCAGGCGACGGCTTGTGCATCCTCGATCTTCTCAAGCGCCTTCAATCCGGTCGATGTTTGATCGTTCGCGTCCCTCACCTCGGCGTTCGCTGCTGCAATCGCTTGGAACACGCAATTCTGAGCATATCAGCGTCGAGGACGACCATGACAGAAGGAATCCGGATTGATGCCCGTGACGCGGCGCCAACGATTCGCGGCGAACAAGGCCATCTTCTCGCTGCACTGTTAGCCTACTTTGCTGCGCACCTATTGATCCAGATGACGGTCACTGACTCGCTGGAGCGGGACGAGGCCGAGATCGTGTACCTTACGCAGCGACTGCAGCTCGGTTACGGAACCCAGCCGCCGCTGTACGCATGGTTGCAGTGGCTGGCATTCTCGATGTTCGGTCTGAACCTCTTTGCGCTGGCACTGCTCAAGGTGCTGATCCTCCTTGCCCTGTACCTCGGCATGTACCGGGCGGCGCGGCCGCTGATCGGCGTCCATGGCGCGCTGGCCGCCGCCGCCTCGCTCGTGCTTTTCCCGCAGATAGGCTGGGAATCGCTGCGCGACCTGACCCACTCCGTGCTCCTGACCAGCATCGCCTGCGCCACGCTGTGGTGTTATTTCGCCGTGCTGCGTAAACCTGATGCAGGACGCTACGCCTTGTTCGGCCTGCTGGTCGGACTCGGCCTGCAGACGAAATACAACTTCGGCATTTTCTTGGCCGGACTTGTCTGTGCCAGCCTCCTCGTGCGCGAGCATCGGGACGTCCTCTGGAACCGCAAAGTCGTGATCGCGGCGGGGGCGGCGTTCCTGGTGTTCCTGCCACATGGCGCGTGGTTGATGCAGAACCTGGACGCCGCGGCCGCCGGTACGGTGCGCAAGCTGGCGGAAGGCACTGGAAAAGCCGGCTACCTGAACAACGTTGGCGCCGGGCTGGCAAGCCTGTTGTCGGCAGTCCTGGCATTCGCGGTGCTGCCGGTGCTCGTCTACCTATTCGCCTTGCGCCGCCTGCGCAAGCAGATCGCATTCGATGTCCGCGCGCCGGAAAGTCGCTTTTTCCTCTGCCTGTACGCCAGCTTTTTCGCGCTGCTGGTCGCGATTGTCTTCACAGGCGAGGTCGGGAAGATCAAGGATCGATGGATGATGCCGCTGCTGTTCTCGCTGCCGCTGGCATTGTTTGCCGTCGCGCCCAGGTTGTCGCGACAGGCCGCGTTCGAACGCCTTCGCCCGGTCGTCGTCGCGGTCGGCTTGCTCGTTCTGATACTGCTGCCGATGCGCACCTGGTTCGGACCGGCGCTTGGCAAGGTCGCCCCACCGCATCACCCCTATCCGGAGCTGGCCTCGGAACTCGTGCGCCGTTTTCCGGCGACGACCACGGTGGTGACCGAAGGAACGCTCATCGCCGGGAATCTTCATTTTGAACAGCCCCGCCTGCGGACGCTGCTGCTGGAGCACGCCATCCGTAGCGAAGAGCGACTTGCCGGGCAGGTGCTGCTGGTCATGGACGAGGACGCAAAGACTGGTTGGCTTGACCGTTTCCGCCTGGCCTGCCCGCAAGCCCAGGTCACGGAGCAGGGCCGGATCCGTCTCGGCTACCGTTTCGGGGGCAAGGGAAGCATGACCTTCGACTATGTCCATCTCAACGTGGAGGGCAAAACATGCTGCTGTCAGTCGTGATTCCGGTAATGAACGAACAGGGTAACATCGCGCCCCTCGTGGATTGCATTGCCGCCGCCCTGTCCGGCATCGAGCATGAGGTGATTTTCGTCGACGACGGCTCGCACGACGACACGATCGGTGAAATCGAGCGTGTCGCGCGGCCCAACACCCGGATCCTGGTTTTCAACCGCAATTACGGGCAGACGACAGCGATGGCTGCCGGCATCGATGCAGCGCGCGGCGAATTGATCGTCATGCTCGACGGCGATCTGCAGAATGATCCCTGCGACATACCGCTGATGATGGAAAAATTGGCGCTGGAGAACTGGGACGTGGTTGCCGGTATCCGCACCAGGCGCAAGGATGGCTTTTTGCTGCGCAAGGTCCCGAGCAAGATTGCGAATTGGCTCATCCGCCACTCGACAGGTGTGTTCATCCGCGACTATGGCTGCACGCTGAAGCTGTTGAAGGCAGACGTCGCCAGGGGCCTGAGCCTGTACGGTGAGCTGCATCGCTACATGCCGGTACTGGCGAGCATGTACGGCGCCCGCATGACCGAGATGGAGGTGCGCCACCACGCGCGACACGCGGGTGTGTCGAAATATGGCATCGGTCGCACCCTCAAAGTCGCCAGCGATCTGCTGCTGATGCTGTTCCTCAAGAAGTATGGCCAGCGCCCGATGCATTTTTTCGGCGGCGCCGGCCTGTTCCTGTTGTTGGCGGGCTGCCTGGTCAACCTCTGGCTGCTGCTGCAGAAGCTGATGGGGGAATCCATCGGCGGCCGGCCACTGCTGATATTGGGCGTGCTGCTCACGGTGGCCGGCATCCAGCTGATCACGACCGGCTTCGTTGCCGACCTGGTGATGCGGACTTATTACGAATCGCAGAAGAAAAAGCCCTATACGATCAAGAAAGAGATTTGTGTTTAGTGGCCGCCAAAAGCTCGCACTGCAGTGCATGATTACTGCGATCCTGGCAGGATTGGTATTGCGGCAGCTTGACATGACCCAGTACCGGCATCTGTCGCTGACAGGGCCTGTCCTGGCCGGACTGCTGCTTGGCGTCCTGTTGTTCAACCTGTCGAAGATTGCCGGCGCTTTGCGGCTCAACATCTACCAGCGCCACGTTGGACTGCGTATCGGCGAAATCGATAACCTGAAGCTGTATTACGCCGGCATGTACCTTAATCTTGCGCTGCCTGGCGGCATCGGCGGCGACGGATACAAGATATTGGTATTGCGCCGTCAGGGCGCGGCATCCGGAAAAGTGCTGGTCGGGATCACGTTGTTCGACCGTTTCAGCGGCCTGCTGGCCCTTCTGCTCCTTGGCTGTGCTTTCGTGCCATTCCTTGGTCTCGGCTGGCTGAGTCACGCGGTGCACGCCTGGGTGGCTGGCTGCCTGACGATCTTCGTGGCCCTGGTCCTGGCCCACCGTTGCTGGTTGAAGATGCGGTGGCCCGGGATTTTCTGCGCCTGTTGCGGCGCTCTCGTCGTCCAGATCCTCCAACTTGCCTGCATGGCGGCCATCATTGCCGGATTAGGCGTGCCTCTCGGCCAGTATCCGCAGTATCTGGCTGTGTTCCTCGCATCTTCGATCGCCGCAGTCCTGCCCGTCACCATTGGCGGCCTTGGCATGCGCGAGCTGACGTTTGTTTATGGGCTGCGCCTGCTCGGCCTGGGATCGGAGGTCGGGGTGCTGGCCGCAATCGTGTTCTTTCTGATTACCGCAGGATCGTCGCTGATCGGGGCGGCGTTGCTTCCAGGGAGTTGGGAAACCTACGCGCGCAGCTGACACCTCACACTGCGCCGGCGAGTCGCACCGCTCGCATATACTGCTTCCATGCCCGCTCCCCTCGACCGCCCCGCCGCTGACGACACCCGCCCGCCCCTGGTGCGCACCGAGGGCGACCGCCGCACCCTCGAGTTCACCCCCGGCGACGTCCAGAGCGAGATGCTGGTCTCGCGGCCCGACGCGCTGGTGCTGGAATACACGCGCGCCATGATGTGCTTCGCGCTGTTCGTGCCCGACCCGCGCCATATCGTGATGGTCGGCCTGGGCGGCGGCTCGCTGGCCAAGTTTTGCCACCGCTATTTTCCGCGCGCCCGCATCACCGTGCTCGAGATCCGGGATGACGTGATCGCCCTGCGCGACCAGTTCTGCCTGCCGCCCGACGACGCGCGCCTGCATGTCTTGCATTGCGACGCGGCCGACTACCTGGCGCGCATGCCGCTCTGCTGCGACGTGCTGCTGGTCGACGGCTTCGACACCCAGGGCCTGCCGTCCGACCTGGCAAGCAGCGCCTTCTATGGCGCCTGCCGGCGCGCCCTGCAACCGGGCGGCGTGCTGGTGGCGAACATCTTTACCTACGATCCCCAGTATGCGAGCACGCTGCAGCGGCTGCGCGCCGCCTTTGACGGCCGCCTGGCCTGGTTCGCGCGCATCGCCGGCAATAACCGGATCCTGTTCGCGCTGCGCCCCGGCCACCCGGGCGTGACTCCGGGCCGCGGCGAGCGCCTGCTGGCCCGGATGGCGCGCAAGGAAGGCTGCGGCCTGGGCTGGAGCAACCGCTTGCTGGCGCGCCTGCTGGTGGCCTGGCTGGCGCGGCGCCGGGCGTGAACGTGTGGCCGAATTGTCTCGCACGATAGGATTTGTTTGCGAGCCCATCGCGTTTATGACACACTTGCGCGGATTAATGCCTACCAGCAAGCAGTTTTCCTTCAATCCACCTACATCGTCAGACCATAGTCCAGGAACACGACCCGATGCCGCGCCGACCGATCCGTTCACTGACACTCGCGGCGGCCCTCACCCTGGGGGGCGGCCTGGCGGCTTCCCTCGGCCTGTTCGTGGGCGTCAGCCACCTCGAATACGACAATATGGCGCTCGCCTTCGCCCAGCGCGCCGACGAGCGGGTGGCGGCGGTGCGCCAGGGGATGAATGGGGCGATCGAAGTGCTGGCGGTGACCAACCAGCTGTTCTCGAACGGCGAGCCGGTCAGCCGCGAACGCTTCGCCGACTTCACCGCGCGCCTGCTGGAGCGGCACCAGTTCATCCAGGCCTTCCATTACCACCGGGTGGTGCGGGCCGACGAGCGCGCGGCGGTCGAGGCCGAACTGCAGCGCGTGCGGCCGGGCGCCGTCCTGACCGAAAAAACACCGGGCGGCCTGGCGCCGGCGCTCCCGCGCGGCCGCTACCACGTGATCGAGTACGTCGAGCCGATGCAGGGCAACGAAGGCGCCTTCGGCCTGGACCTGAGCCGCGATGCGTCCCTCATGACCGCGCTCGACGGGGCGAAGAACAGCGGCCAGCCCACCGCGACCAGCCTGTTCACGCTGGTGCGGACCGGGACCGTCGCCTTCGACCTGGTCATGCCGGTGTTCGGCAAGCGCGGCGAGCTGCTCGGCAATACCGCGGCCGTCGTCCGGGGCAAGCAGCTGGTGCACGAGTCGCTGCTCGGGGCCGGCCTGCTGGAGCGGGACGACATCTTCGTATCGGTGTATGCCGGCGAACAGGCCGATCCGGCGGCGCTGCTGCTGTCGACCGGTCCCACCACGCCCCGGGCGCGCCCGGCGCTCGCCAGCTGGCTGCGGCCGGACCACGGCGCCAGCGCCACCGTGCTGCGCGCCGGCGGGCGTCCATGGCGGGTCGAGGTGGCCGCCGCGCCGCGCCCCTTCCTGGCCGACCACATGGCTTCTGTGGCGCTGCTGGTGGGCGGCATCCTGGTGACGCTGCTCGGCACCGCCTTCGTCCAGTCGGCGGGGATGCGCGCGCGCAAGGTCCAGCAACTGGTGCGCCAGCGCACCTCGGACCTGCGCCGCAGCAACCGCCGCCTGATCGAGGACATGGCCGCGCGCGAGCGCGCCGAGAAGGCGCTGCTGCAAAGCGAACAGCGCTTCCGCCAGCTGGTCGCGATGTCGTCCGACTGGTACTGGGAACAGGACAAGGATTTCCGCTTCACGATGATCACCGGCGGCTTCACCGAGAAATCGGGCGTCGCGGTCGAGGGCCTGCTCGGCAAGACGCGCTGGGAATACGTGCCGGGCCTGCTCGACAGCGAGGGCGGGCGCGAGCACCTGGTCAGGATGCAGGCCCACGAGGCATTCACGAATCTCGAATACCAGATCGTCGACGATCGCGGCGACACGCGCTGGTTCTTGGTCAACGGCCAGCCGATCTTCGACGACCAGGGCGCGCTGCAGGGCTACCGCGGCACCGGCAGCGACATCACCGAACGCAAGCTCACCGAGCAGCGCGTGCACCACGTGGCCCAGCACGACGTGCTGACCGGCCTGCCCAACCGCTCGCTGCTGCAGGACCGCCTGGGCCAGGCGCTCGCCTACGCCAACCGCAGCGGCCGTCCGGTATGGGTGATGCTGATCGACCTCGACCGCTTCAAGTTCGTCAACGACAGCATGGGCCACAAGGCCGGCGACGTGCTGCTGGTGACGGTGGCGGCGCGCCTGCGCTCGTCGCTGCGCGATGCCGACA
Source organism: Massilia sp. UYP32 (assembly GCF_050434365.1). Classification (NCBI taxonomy): domain Bacteria; kingdom Pseudomonadati; phylum Pseudomonadota; class Betaproteobacteria; order Burkholderiales; family Oxalobacteraceae; genus Massilia; species Massilia sp. UYP32. The sequence continues at coordinate 82,510 of NZ_JBNDIK010000020.1, read as the reverse complement.
CCGTGGCGCGCCTGTCGGGCGACGAATTCGTGGCCATCCTGGGCGAACATGCCGACGAGCCGCTCAATCCGGCCATCGTGCAGCGGGTGATGGATGCGGTGGCGCAGCCGGTCATGCTCGGCAACAAGGAATTCTTCGTCACCTGCTCGATCGGCGTGGCGGTGTATCCAAGCGAAGGCACGTCGAGCGAGAACCTGATCGAACATGCCGACATCGCCATGTACCGCGCCAAGAAGCTGGGCCGCAACAACTTCCAGTTCTATACCCCGGCCATGAACGAGGAATCGCTGGAGCGGGTGCGCATCGAAAGCGCGCTGAGGAATGCACTGGAACGCGATGAGTTCGTGCTGCACTACCAGCCGCAGGTCGACCTCAAGAGCGGCCAGATCGTGGGCATGGAAGCGCTGATCCGCTGGAACCATCCGGAGCTGGGCATGGTGCCGCCGGGCCGCTTCGTCGGCGTGGCCGAGGAGACCGGCCTGATCGTCCAGATCGGGGCCTGGGTGATGCGCACCGCCTGCGCCCAGAACAAGGCCTGGCAGGATGCCGGCTTGCCGCGCCTGCGGGTGGCGGTGAACCTGTCGGCGCGCCAGTTCGGCGCCCCCGACCTGCTGGAAAGCCTGGAGTCGGCCCTGTACGACACCGGGCTGGACCCGGCCTGCCTCGAGATCGAGCTGACCGAAAGCCTGTTCATGAGCGACGTCACGCCGGCGGTGGAGCTGCTGCACCGGATGAAGGCGCTCGGGGTAAACCTGTCCATCGACGACTTCGGCACCGGCTACTCGAGCTTCTCCTACCTGTCGCGCTTCCCGATCGACGTGCTCAAGATCGACCGTTCCTTCGTGGCCGACATCACGCATGACGCCAACGACGCCGCGATCGTGACCTCGATCATCGCCCTGGCCCACAACCTGAAGCTGGCGGTGATCGCCGAGGGCGTGGAAACGGCGGAACAGCTCGACTACCTGCGCAGCCACGGCTGCGACGAAATGCAGGGCTATTACTTCAGCAAGCCGCTGCCAGCCGATGACTTCGAGCAGTTGCTGCGCCAGCGCCGCGCGCTGCCGGCGCCGCAGCTCGAGCAGGAAGCATCATTGCCCGTTTAAATCGACGCTGAGGCGGCGCCGCAACGCCCCTATCCGGCAAGCATGAGAATTGTCTTCTCGAAAACATTTCCATAGCCATTTGATGATCGGTAGACGTACAATCACCGTGCTTATATTGCATTGACGGAGTACGACCATGATGATCAACGAAACGCCTGACGCGGCAAGCGCGTCCGGCGTGCAGGCGGGCCGCAGACAGCGCGTGGACGACCGAACGCGCGACCTGGTGAACCAGGCGGTGGCGTCGATCCCGACGCTCGGCCTGGCGCGCGCAGCGGAATTCCTGGCCACGATGAACGTGCCGGCCGAGGTGGCGGTGCGGGCGCTGGTCTATCCGAAGCTGCGCCGCGCCAGCTAGCCGCCGGCGCCACCGCTGGGTATCAGCGGCGTTCTTCCTGCTGGTCGATGTCGGCCAGCGATTCGCGGCCGCGCTCGCTGAGCGCATGGCCGCCCGCCTCGAGCGGCAGGATGTGCGATTTGCGGCCCAGGAAGCGCAGCACGTCTTCGTCGACCGCCGCCATCGGGTCGGCGGCGAGCGCGCGCAGGCCCAGCACGCAGCGGCGCAGGAACAGCACTTCTTCGCCTTTGTCGGTGAGCGCCAGCCGCTTGTCGCGGCCGAAGGACATCAGCTTGATGCCGCACAGGCGCTTGGTGTTGCGCCCGACGCAGGCCGTCGCCAGGTTCTGCTTGCCACCACGGCGCACCAGTTCCAGCGCATCGTATTCGTCCGTCGTCAGCTTTTCGTTTTTCATTACCGCATTCAATTAAGCAAAGGGCGCATGGTACGCGCCTCGGCCCATGGCGGCAACCTTCAGCGCAGCGAACGCAGCGCGTACCAGCCGATCCCGGCGCCGGCAATCACCCCGAGCAGCAGCGCCAGCCGGGCGTGGGTGGAATCCAGCAGCGGGCGGCGGCCCAGGTAAATCTTGTTGTACAAGGTCGAACCCATCATCTCCTCCTGCTTTTTATTGTTACAAGCTCATTATAGAAACCGCATTGTTGCCGCTATGTGACAGCGAGCACACCCGCGTCACGGACGACGAAAAAGCAACACCGCATGCGCCGTCCTGCCGCGCGCCGGGACTGCGGGCGGCCTGTTAGGATCGTACGACATTGACAACTTTAGCGGAGCACAGCATGAACGACCCGACGCCCAGTATCGATCCCAAGAACAAGGGCCGCGCGATGTACGACGAAGCGGACATCGGTAGCGGCGAACGTTCTCCGGGGCAGCACGAAACCGATGAAATGATTCGCGGAATTCCTCCATTGCCATCGAACCGGCAGGCCGACGAAGGCGCGCAGCACGGCGACAAGGAAGACAAAGAAGGCGGCGGTGCGCCGGAAGGCAACCGCCAGGGAACGCCCGGAGTCTGAGTTCCAGGCCGACTAGTGTGCCCGGATCGGCGGTTCGGGCAGGCGCGGTTCCTCGACCGGGGCATTGACCGGGTCGGGAACGTCGTCCGGCACCGGCGGCGGCGCGGGCGGCGCCGGCGGTTCGCCGGGAAATTCCGGGTCGGGCGTGGAATGGAAGTGCTGGCTGACGCGCTCGCGCCAGGATTCAAACGATTGCAGTTCGCTCATATGGGCCTCTCAGGTTGGACGCGCGCCGGACTTGCCTGGATGCTGGCGCGCGAGGACATGGAAGGCAACGTTGTTGCCTGCTGTTGCCTGTTACCGCGGCGGGCAGGCGCCCGCCGCGCCGGTGGCGCACCACCGGCAAAACCACTCATCACTTCTCTCAGCGCCTGGCCTTCTGCTTGGCGCCGCCGCCGGCGCCTTCGCCGGTGCCGGCCTTGATGCGCGACTTGGCATTGTGGCTGCTCTTGTCCGACTTGCCGGCGCGCTGTTTGGCCTGGTCTTCCTCGGACAGGTTGCCCGGTGCGCCCGACTGCTTGTTCTGGGCGCCGCTCGACTTGGAGTTGCTCATGTTTCCCCTCCCGATCAGTGGATGAAGTCGACACCAGCCTAGCACGTATCCCGGCGCCGGGATTTTCGATTGGGCGGCCCATGCCGCCATGTTCCACGCGCTGCAACTCGGCTATAGTGGCGGCTGCCCTGTCATTGTCATCCTGCCCATGCGCCTGTCCAGCCTGCTTCCTGCCCTCCTGTTCGGCGCGCTTTTGAACGCCCACGCCGCGCCAACGCATCTCAGTCCAATGAAACTCGATGAATACCTGGCCCTGACCGGCCCCGCCCCCACCGCCAGGCTCGCCTATGGCCCCGCCCCCTCGCAATATGCCGAACTGTTCGTGCCGCAGGGCGCGGGGCCGTTCCCGGTGGCGGTGCTGGTGCATGGCGGCTGCTGGACCAGCAAGTTCGGCGGCATCCGCCAGTTCCGCAATATGGCCGGCGCCCTGGCCGCGCGCGGCATCGCCGTCTGGAACGTCGAATACCGGCGCGTGGACGAGGAAGGCGGCGGCTATCCCGGCATGTACCTCGACATGCATGCGGCGCTCGACCTGCTCGCGGCCAATGCGGCGGCGCACAAGCTCGACCTGGAACGCATCGTCGCCGTGGGCCATTCGGCCGGCGGCCAGCTGGTGCAGTGGATCGCGGGCCGGGCGCGCATCCCGGCCGGCAGCCCCCTCTACCACCCCGATGGCCTGAAGGTCGACCGCATCGTCAGCCTGGGCGGCCTGGCCGACCTGCGCCATGAAGCGGCGCTGATCAAGTCCAGCTGCGATCGCGACATCGCGCAACTGGCCGGCACGCCGAGTCCCGAACGGCCGGACGTGCTGGTCGACACCAACGCCGCCGACCTGATGCCCAACGGCAGCCGCACCTGGCTCGTGACCGGGGCGCTCGACACGATCTCGCCGCCACGGGTGGCCCACGACTACGCGGCGCGCGCAAAGGCCGCCGGCGACGCGGCCGAGGTCGTGATCCTGCCGGACGCCAGCCACTACGACGAAGTGGCCGCGACCTCGCCCGCCTGGCCGCACGTGCTGCGGGTGATCGAACAGGCGCTGGGCATTCAATGAAACACGAAGGAGTCTCCATCTTGAAACCGATCGTGCCGGCGCTGCTGGCGATGAGCTTGCTCGCCACTTCTGCTGCTGCGCTGGCGCAGTCCTGGTCGCGCGTGGCCGACGCCTCGCTGGCGCGCCAGGAAATCTATCCGACCGTGCTGGACGACAAGGTCTACGTGGCCGGCGGCATCCTGAGCGCGGCGCCGGGCTTCACCGACCTCTTCGAAGCCTATGACGCGGGAGCGGATCGCTGGACCAGGCTGGCGCCGCTGCCCGAAGGCCGCCACCACATCGCCCTGGCCGCGGCCGGCGGCAAGATCTACGGCATCGGCGGCTTCTCCGGCGCGATTCCCGACTGGCGCGCCCACGCCTCGGTCTTCATCTACGACCCGAAGTCCGACCGCTGGTCGAACGGCCCCGCCCTACCGCAGCCCCGGGCCGAAGGCGTGGTGGCAACGAGCGGCGGCAAGATCTACTTCATCGGCGGACGCATGCCGACCAGCCCCGATGCGAAGCACATCAGCGAACACGCCGACACCAACCGCGCCGAGGTCCTGGACCCACGCTCGGGCCGCTGGTCGCGCATCGCGGACGCCCCCAGCGCGCGCAACAGCGCGGCCGGCGCCGCGATCGGCGACAAGATCTACGTCGTGGGCGGACGGCAGATGGTCGAGCAGGCCGACGGCAGGTCGCGTCCGGTCAACGTGGCGACGCTGGAAGTGTATGACCCGGCCCGCGATCGCTGGGAGACCCGCGCGCCCATGCCGCTGGCCCAGGGCGGCCTGGCGGCGGCCGCCCATGACGGAAAGCTGTATGTGTTCGGCGGCGAGCAGTTCGTCCCGCAAGCCAAGGTGTTCGCCGAATCCTGGGTATACGACCCGGCACTGGACCGCTGGTCGGCGCTGCCGGCCATGCCGACGCCGCGCCATGGACACGGCGCGGCAGTGGTCGGCAACCGCGTCTACCTGATGGGCGGCGGCGAGAAGGTCGGGGTCGCGGCCAGCGCCGCGCACGAAGCGCTCGCGCTGCCGGCCCGGTAAGCCGGGCGCTATTCGGCCATTCGTCAGTAGAGCACCACCGAGCGGATCGATTCGCCGCTCTTCATCAGGTCGAAGCCTTCGTTGATGCGTTCGAGCGGCAGGCGGTGCGTGATCAGGTCGTCGATATTGAGCTTGCCCTCCATGTACCAGTCGACGATCTTCGGCACGTCGGTGCGTCCGCGCGCGCCGCCGAAGGCCGAGCCCTTCCACTCGCGCCCGGTCACCAGCTGGAACGGCCGGGTCGCGATTTCCTGGCCGGCGGCGGCCACGCCGATGATGAAGGACTGGCCCCAGCCTTTATGGGTGCATTCGAGCGCCTGGCGCATCAGCGTGGTGTTGCCGACGCACTCGAAGCTGTAGTCGGCGCCGCCGTCGGTCAGTTGCACGATGTGGTCGACCACGTTCGCGACCTCGTTCGGATTGATGAAATCGGTCATGCCGAACTTGCGGGCCATGGCTTCGCGCGCCGGGTTGATGTCGACGCCGATGATCTTGTCGGCGCCAACCATCTTCGCGGCCTGGATCACGTTCAGGCCGATGCCGCCGAGCCCGAACACGACCACGTTGGCCCCGGCCTCCACCTTGGCCGAGAACAGCACCGCGCCGACGCCGGTGGTGACGCCGCAGCCGATGTAGCAGACCTTGTCGAACGGCGCGTCGCTGCGGATCTTCGCCAGCGCAATCTCGGGCACCACGATGTAGTTCGAGAAGGTCGACGTGCCCATGTAGTGGAACAGCGGCTTGCCGTCCAGCGAAAAGCGCGAGGTGGCATCGGGCATCAGGCCGCGCCCCTGGGTCGAGCGGATCGCCTGGCACAGATTGGTCTTGCGCGACAGGCAGAATTTGCACTGGCGGCACTCCGGCGTGTACAGCGGGATGACGTGGTCGTCCTTCCTGAGGGTGGTCACGCCCGGGCCGACGTCGACCACGACGCCGGCGCCCTCGTGGCCCAGGATCGCCGGGAACAGGCCTTCCGGATCGGCGCCCGACAGCGTGTAGTAATCGGTGTGGCAGATGCCGGTGGCCTTCAGCTCGACCAGCACCTCGCCTGCGCGCGGGCCTTGCAGGTCCACTTCCTCGATCGTCAGCGGCTGGCCCGCCTGCCATGCGACGGCTGCTTTGGTTTTCATGGTGATCCTCGTTTGATTTGATTGGCCGACAGTATGCGCGCCCGGACCCGCGCCCTGGACCGCAGGACGCGAGAATGGCAGGATTTTGCCGCATGAAGACTGGATTTTGCCGCTGGCTGCGGCGACAATGGCGCATGACCAGCACGCCCCCACCCGCCACCGACGCCATCGCGGAGCGCACCCGGACCGTCGACATCGTGGTCTACCCCGGCTTCAAGGCAATGGAGGCGATCGGGCCGATGTCGGTGTTCGAGTACGCCAACCTGCATCTCGCACGCCGTCAGCGGCCGCCCGGCTACGACGTGCGCATTGCCTCATACCGTCTCGGCCCGGTGCCGTCGGACACCCTGATGTCGCTCGAGGCGACCAAGGTATTGAACACGCTGTCCCTGCCCCACAGCGCGATCGTGGTCGGCGCCCGCCACATCGAGGCGGCCCTGGCGGACGGCGCCGCGATCGTCGACTGGGTGGCGGCGGCCTGCCCCCGCATCGAACGTCTGGCCTCGCTCTGTTCGGGCGCCTTCTTTCTCGCCGCCGCCGGAGTACTCGACGGCAAGCGCGCCACCACCCACTGGAGCGTGGCCGAGCGCCTGCAGGCGTTTCACCCCGCCATCGCGGTCGAGGCCGACGCGATCTTCATCCGCGACGGCAAGCTGTGGACCTCGGCCGGCGTCACCGCCGGCATGGACCTGGCGCTGGCCCTGGTCGAGGAAGATTTCGGCCGCGACCTGGCGCTCGAGGTGGCCACCGAAATGGTGGTCTACCTGAAGCGTCCCGGCGGCCAGTCGCAATTCAGCTCCTACCTCAGGAGCGAACGCACCGCGCGCCCGAACATCCGCGAATTGCAGAACTGGATCCTGGACAATCTGCACGAACGCTTCACGACGGCGCAGCTGGCCGCCAGGGCGATGATGAGCGAGCGCCACTTCGCCCGCGTGTTCCAGCAAGAGGTGGGCCTGAGCGCCCAGGAATTCATCGAGGCCAGCCGCTTCGAACGGGCCACCCACCTGCTGGCCGACATTGCGCTGCCCTTGAAGACGGTGGCGGCGCGCGCCTGCTTCAGCGACGAGGCGCATATGCGGCGGGTGTTCATGAAGAAGCTGGGCATTACCCCGAAGCTGTACCGCGAACGCTTTGCAACGACCGGACTCGACAGCGCCGCATGAGCGCCGCCTGGCGCGTCAGTCGAACCGAACCCGCCGCGCCAGCGGCAGATCGACCACCAAATCGCTGCGCGCCAGCGCCACACAAGGCAAAATATACCCTTCCCTCTTCTCGTCGAACGACAGGCCGGGCCACTCGATGGTGCAGGCCACCGTCCCTTCCCGCAGGCGGCAGATGCAGGTGCGGCAAGTGCCGTTGCGGCAAGAACTGGGGGCATCGAACCCGGCCGTCTCCAGCGCTTGCAGCAGGGTCGTGTCTTCCTGTGCGGAAAAGCCGGCGCCGAGGGGTTCGAGGATGACGGTATGACTGGTCGGCATGGTGCATGGATTGTAGCGCCTGATGGAACAAACTGGACAAGATTGAAGAGTTCGTTCACGCACAGACCCGCTTGATTCATGTCATTACGCTAAGGTTTCCAGAAGCATATTGCAGGAGACCGTATGAAGAAAGCCACCGCACTGACCCTGATCGCCGCCCTTGGAGGCGTTTTCCCTCATGCCTTCGCGCAGCAGCCGGTTGGCCAGCCAGCTCCTGTCCAGCAGCCGCTGCAGCAGCAAGCCGCACCGGGCACGCCCATGCAGGCCGCGCCTGCGCCGGCCGGCGCGGTCCAGGATCCCGCCATCGCCGAACAGGCAGAATTCGAACGCCTGCTGCGGGCCCAGGTGCTGCTCGAGCGCCAGTACCTGTCGCCGGGCGAGATCGACGGCGCCTATGGCTCGAACATGCGCCAGGCCCTGAACACCTTCCAGGCCCAGCGCAATCTTCCGGTCACCGGCAAGCTCGACGAAGCCACCTGGAACGCGCTGAACGCCGACCCCAGCCCGACCCTGGCCGAATACACGATCGCCGCGGAAGACGTGGCCGGCCCCTTCCAGCCGATCCCGGACACCATGATGGGCAAGGCCAAACTGCCCGCGCTCGGCTACGCCACGGCGCTCGAAGGCCTGGGCGAAAAATTCCATGCCAGCCCGGCCCTGCTGCAGCGCCTGAACCCGGGCAAGTCCCTGGCGCAGGCAGGCGAACGCATCATGGTGCCGCATGTGAGCGGCAAGCAGCCGCTGGCGCCGGCAGCGAAGGTCGTGGTGCGCGATTCGACCAAGACCCTGCAGTTGTATGACGCCGGCGGCCAGTTGCTGGCCCAGTATCCGGTGTCGACCGGCAGCAAGCGCGATCCACTGCCGATCGGCAACTGGAAGATCAATGGCGTGCATGCCAACCCGGTCTACAACTACAACCCGAAACTGTTCTGGGACGCCAAGCCTGGCGACAGCAAGACCCAGATCAAGCCTGGCCCGAACAACCCGGTCGGCGTGATGTGGATCGACCTGTCCAAGCCGCACTACGGCATCCACGGCACCCCGGTGCCGGGCCACGTGGGCAAGACCGAGTCGCATGGCTGCATCCGCCTGACCAACTGGAGCGCCGCGGAAGTGGGCGCCGTGGTCGGCGAAGACACCGACGTCGAACTCGTCAAATAATCTTCATATCAACAAACCAGCGGCGCGGGAGGCGCCGGACGGAGGACGCGATGAAATGGTTGATGACCCTGATCGTTGGCGCGCTGTTGGGCGCCGGGGTGTTGTTCGTGCTGCTGAGCGACGATTCAGGCTCGCCGGCGCCGGAGGTCGTCGCCACCGCGCCCCCGAGCTCGAACCCGGGCGGCGTGCCTGCGGCGCAGATCGAGGGCCAGCTGCCGCCCGCGCCGGTGGTCGAACCGAACCTGCTCGAGGCCGACCTGCCGCTGCGTCCGGAACACGCCGACGGCGCCGCGCCCATGGCCCCGGCCACCGTTCCCGGCAAGCTGCTGGTGCCGGTCCAGGGCATCGCGTCGAACCAGCTGACCGACACGTATGACCAGCCGCGTGGCGAGCAGCGCCAGCACGAAGCGCTCGACATCATGGCGCCGACCGGCACGCCGGTGCGCGCGGCGGCCGACGGCAAGGTGGTCAAGCTGTTCCAGAGCAAACCGGGCGGCCTGACGGTCTACCAGTTCGATCCGAGCGAGCAGTATGCCTATTACTACGCCCACCTCGACCGCTACGCCGACAATATCAAGGAAGGCATGGACGTCAAGCGCGGCGACATCGTCGGCTATGTCGGCGCGACCGGCAATGCCGATCCAGCCGCGCCGCACCTGCACTTCGCCGTCGTCGCGCTGACGCCCGAGAAGCAGTGGTGGAAAGGCACGCCGCTCAATCCGTTTCCACTAATGTCCGACCAGTAGCCGGGGCTCTCGACGGCTCGGGCACCGGCTCGTCGACGTCCGCCCCCACATTGATCGCGGCATAGGCGCGCTGCACCGCGATCGCCTCGCGTCCGCCTGCGCCATACAGCTCGCCGGCCGCCTCGATCATCTTGGCGCGCGCGTCGGCGTAGTTGGTGCTGGACGTGAACTTGGTCGTGTTGGCGCGGAACCAGATACGGAAGGCCTTGTCGATGCCGATGCCCGTCATCGCCAGCGGCTGCTTGACCAGGAAGCGGCTCCAGGCATCGTTGGCGTTGTCCGCGCTCGAGCCCTTCGCCAGGAAATAGAACATGCGGTTGTTCGGGCCGCTGCTGTAATGGACGTCCAGCCGGCGCAGGCCCGTGCTCCAGGCGTCGTGACTATTGCCGTCCTTGCTCGGCTTGATCATCCAGCGCAGTGGCGTGCCGGTGCGGCTGATCTCGCTGCCCAGCATCCAGTCATTGCCGGTGTCGGGGATCACGTCGCCGGCGCCGCCGCCGCGCGCATAGGCTTCGACCACCTCGCCCGCGATGTCCGAACTCGATTCGTTCAGGCCACCCGGCTCGCCCGAGTACACCAGGTTCGAGGTGGCGGCCGTGATGCCGTGGCCCATCTCGTGGCCGACCACATCGATCGACCCCAGGTTCGTGAAGAACGTGCCGTCGCCGATGAACATGCAGCGGCAGGTATCGCTGTAATAGGCGTTGTCGTAGCCGCGGTTGACGTGCACCGCGATGTGGGTGGCCGTGTCCTGGCCGTCCAGCGCCAGCCAGCCCAGCACGTTCTTGTGCATGTCATAGGTGTTCTTCAGGCCCCACATGGCGTTGACGGCGGCCGTCTGGCCGTTCGGTCCCGTGGTGCTGCCGCCCTCGACGAACTGCTTGCCGTCGCCCCAGGTGTTGACGGTGTTGGTGTACACCCGGCCGCTCGAGGTGCCGTGGTTGGCGTTGGTGATCGCCATCGCGCCGAACGACCCGCCCTTGCCGCGCTCGGGGTCGAGCATCTGGTAGACATTGTTGGCGAAGGTGGTGCTGAGCGGAACCTGGCCGTTGTACTGGCTGTTACCGATGCCCTCGACGGTCTGCAGCATGTTCCAGCGGTCGATGATCTCGCCGTCGCGCGCGTTGACGACGACGTCGTAGTACAAGGGTTGTTCACCGCTGCGCATACGCAGCCGCACCAGCCAGGCCAGCTCGTAGCGGTCCACCGTCTCCACCAGGTCGACCGCGTTCAGCTCGGACTCGAGCTTGCCCTCGGCGCCGGGCGCGCGTTCGTCGCGCATCATCGGATAGATCAGCAGTTCGGCGGTCGGCGCCACCACGTTGACGACGCCGTCCGGCATGTCGCGCAGCGCGACGGCGATCGCGGCCTTGCGGTTGATGGTGGGCTTGATATTGAAGCCGCCGGTGGCGCCTTGCATGCGGTTGGCGGCGCCGCGGCCCAGGTGCAGGCGCCGTGGCGAGGCGCTCTCGGACACGATCTGGCGGCGCGCGTCGAGCACCACCACCGACTCGGAACCGAAAATCCTGAGACCCTTGTACAGGTGGGCGGCGCGCACCACATGGGTGCCCTGCACGCCCGGGTGCTGGGCCATCACCTTGTAGCCGTGGTCGGCGTCGAGGCCGACCGCAGGCCGGCGCGCCACCAGCTGGTTGACGACCTGGGCCTGGGCCTTGCTGTCCAGCTTGAGCGGCGGCCCCATCATCGGCGCGGCCAGCGCAGCGGGCACAAGCGCGGGCACGAACGCGGGCGCGAACAGGACGGCAGCCGCCAGCAGGGCTGCCTTGAGAAGCGGTTGCGGGATCATCTCGTCTCCATCCGGTAAGCCGGGCCGGGGGGCGCCGGTCATCGACCATGATGGACGAGCTCGTAAAGGTTGGTTTGCTCAAAAACAATGACCGCGTTGTCAATGTTGACAACGCGGTCATGGCGTGCGGCCAGACAGGCCGGGTCAGCGATAGCGACCGTCGCGCCGTTTCATCAGGTAGCAGGCGGCGCCGATCACGGCCGCGCCGATCGCCACTTTCTTCACCAGCCCGGCCGGATTGTGCTTGAGCTCGGACTTGATGCCCATCTCGGCCAGGATGTTCGGCACCTTGCCCTTGGCCAGGTCGTCGCCGATGCCCTCGACCACGTTGACGCGGTCGGCCAGCAGCAGCAACAGCCAGTGGCGCAGGTCGTTCTCGGTGCTCTTGAAGGCCAGGCGCCGGATCGCGCCCGACAGGCCGGATGGCGGTTGCGCCGAGCCGAACAGCGGCGTACGGCCGGGACGCTCGGTCGAGACCAGCACCTCCACATGCTGCTCCTGCGGCACCGGATCGCCGTCGGGGATGTGGATGAAGCGCGGCGGGGTGCGCTCCATCGGCACGGCGGGCCGGTTCTTGCGGTCGAGGTCGGCGCCCCAGCCCTGGATGTGCTGCAGTTGCTCGCGGGTGGGACGGCGCGGCGCGATGGCGCCGTGCACGTGGCCCACATGGCCTTCGCCGTCATGTTCGCCCGGGGCGTGGTGGCCGTCGTGCTGGTCGTTGGCGGCAACGATATCGTGTCGTGTTTCCATGGTTTCTCCTATGATCGATTGCCGCGCTCAATGGCCGGCGCTGGCCTTGACGGCGCGCACTTCGTTGGCGCGCGGCGGGATCAGGACAGTCTTGATGCACTCGTCCAGCTTGCTCGAGAAGATGTGATAGGCATCCGATACTTCTTCCAGCGGAATCCGGTGGGTGATGATCTGTTTCGGATCGATGCGGCCGGCGCGGATGTGCTCGATCAGGCGCGGCAGGTGGCGCCGCACGCTGGCCTGGTTCATGCGCAGGGTCAAGCCCTTGTTCAGCGCATTGCCGATCGGGACCGCGTTGAAGGTCGGGCCATACACGCCGACGATCGAGACGTTGCCGCCCTTGCGCACCGAGTTGATGCACCAGTGCAGCACGGTGGCGGCGCCGGCCTGCATCATCGTGTAGACGCCGGTGATGGTCTGCATGGTGTTGCCGGCCGCTTCGCAGCCGACCGCGTCGATGCAAACGTCGGCGCCCATCCAGTCGGTCATCTTCTTGATGTGCAGCGCCATGTCCTTCACTTCCCTGAAGTTCACGACCTCGCACTGGGCGTAGCGCTTGACGAATTCGAGACGGTACTCCACGTGGTCGACCACGATCACCCGTCCCGCCCCCATCAGCCAGGCCGACTTGGCGGCGAAGATGCCGACCGGCCCGGCGCCGAACACGACCACGGTGTCGCCCTCCTTGATGTCGCCCATCTCGGCCGCCTGGTAGCCGGTGGGCAGCGCGTCGGTCATCAGGACGGCGTCATCGTCATGGATATCGTCGGGAATCACCATCGGGCCGACGTCGGCCATCGGCACCCGCACGTATTCGGCCTGGCCGCCGTCGTAGCCGCCCGCCGTGTGCGAGTAGCCATAGATGCCGCCCACCGCCGTGGCTTGCGCATTCGTGTTGTGGCAATTGCCGAACAACTCGTGCTGGCAAAAGAAGCAGGAGCCACAAAACAGGTTGAACGGCACCAGGACCTTGTCGCCGACCTTCAGGTGCTGCACGCTCGACCCGACCTCTTCGACCACGCCGATGAACTCATGGCCGAAGGTGTGGCCGACGCGGGTGTCGGGCACCAGGCCGTGGTACAGGTGCAGGTCCGAGCCGCAGATGCAGGCCCGGGTGACGCGCACGATGGCGTCGCCGGGATGCTCGATGACGGGATCGGGCTTGTGATCGGCGCGGACCCGGTATGGCCCGCGGTAGTTCATTGCCAGCATGAGTACTCCTTCACAATTCGGTTGGTCGCGGCTCGTATGGATACGAGTTGATGTGACACAAACTTATGTCAAAACGTCACGAATTGCGATAGGCGCACGGAAACGAACGCAAATTTTACGTAATTTTATCGAATAAAATCAGTGAATTATTTAAAATTGGCAACAAATCGATGCCAATTATAGACTTTTGGCATCAAATGTATTGCAGGACGCCACCTGCCCGCTTTCCAGGCCACGCTGGAACCAGCGCACCCGCTGGGCCGAGCTGCCGTGGGTAAACGAATCGGGCACCACGACGCCACGCGCCTGCTTCTGCAAGGCGTCGTCGCCGATGGCGCTGGCCGCGTTCAGGGCCGTCTCGACGTCGCCCTGCTCCAGGATTTTCTCGCGCTGGTTGGTGCGGTTGGCCCACACGCCGGCGAAGCAGTCGGCCTGCAATTCCAGGCGCACCGACAGGGCATTGCCCTGGGTTTCGCTGGCCCGCTGCTGGGCCGCATGCACCTTATTGGAAATGCCCAGCAGGTTCTGCGCGTGGTGGCCGACTTCGTGCGCGATCACATAAGCCTGGGCGAATTCGCCCTCGACGTTGAAGCGTTGCTGCATGGTGCGGAAGAAGCCCAGGTCGATATACACCCTGCCATCGGCCGGGCAATAGAATGGGCCGGTCGCGCTTTCGCCGGTGCCGCAGGCGGTGCTGGTGCGGCCTTCGAACAGCACCAGTCGGGCCGGCGTGTACTGCGCGCCCTGTTCGCTGAACAGCTGGGCCCAGGCATCCTCGGTATAGGCCAGCGTGGTGCGCACGAAGCGTGTCTCGCGATCGTCGGCACGCTCGGCGCGCGGCTGCTCCACCTGCGCCTGCTGCTGCGGCGGCGCACCGCCCGACAGCAGTCCAAGGATGGTGGCCGGCGAGACACCCAGGAAATAGGAGGCGACCACGGCGACGACGATGGTGCCGATGCCGATCGAGCGGCCTCCGAAGCCGAAACCGCCACCCCCGCCGCCGCCATCGCCACGCCGGTCTTCTACATTGTCGCTTTCACGGTCGCCTTCCCAACGCATCGATTCTCCTTGTGTCGTGTTTGCCGCTCAGTTACCGCCGCGCCTGAGGTTGCAGGTATCGGCGCGCTCGCGCGCGTCCTTGCCGCGCAGGTCATCCAGCGCGCCCACTCCGGCGCGCAACTCGTCGTGCAGCGCACGCTCGCGGCGCTCGCGTGCGATCTCGCGCGCCATGCGGCTGCGCGGGACTTCGTCCAGTTCCATGCTCGTCATGATCTCTCTCTCGTTATCGAGTTATCCGGTCGATTTTTTTGGCTGCCCCGGTTGATCACATAATGCACCAAATCGAGCCCGCGCACGAACACATCCTGCGTGCGTGCGCGCACGGAGCGGGCCATGGCGCCTGTGCCACGCTGGCGCAATGAACTCATCCAACGCCAACGCCCTCCTCGCCCTCGGCACGGCCCTGCGCCAGGCCGGTTACCGCTTCATGACGGTCACGCCCTCGACCCATCGCCGCATCAACAACCGTCCCGGCAACGAGCGCGCGCACGACCTGCGCGGCGTGTTCGGCTGGAGCCGGCCGTTCGACCGGGAGCTGCTGCCGGCCAGCGTGCTCGCGCTGATGGTGGAGGCCGGCGTGCTGGAAGAAACGGAAGATGGACTGCGTTCGCAGATCCGGCTGTCGACCCTGGACGACATGCTGCTGTTCCACTCGGCCTGGCCCACGCGCGACGACGACGCCGTGTTCTTCGGCCCCGACACCTACCGCTTCGTGAACGCCATGCGGCGCGGCTTCGCCTTCGTCGGCGCCGGGCCGGAGCGCGCAGTGGACATCGGCTGCGGCGGCGGCGCCGGCGCGCTCACCATCGCCCGCACATTCCCGCACGCCGAAGTGATCGGCGCCGACATCAACCCGAAGGCGCTCGAGCTGGCGATGGTCAACGCCCGCCTGAACGGAGCTTCCAACCTGGCGCTGGCCCAGTGCGACCTGTTCGACGGCCTGCAGGGCGACTTCGACCTGGTGGTGTCGAACCCGCCCTTCGTGGTCGATCCGGATGCGCGCCGCTACCGCCATGGCGGCGGCGAACTCGGCGCCGAACTGTCGCGCCGCATCGCCGAACAGGGCCTGGGACGCCTGCGCCGCGGCGGCAGCCTGATGCTCTACACCGGCGTGGCCCTGTGCGGCCAGCGCGACCACTTCCTGGAAAGCCTGCGCCCGACCCTGGAAGCGCAATGCGACACCTGGACCTACGAGGAACTCGATCCGGACATCTTCGGCGGCCAGCTGGGCGAACCGGGCTACGAGGACGTGGAACGGATCGCGGCGGTGTGGCTGCACGCGGTCAAGCGCTGAGCGGCGCGGGATGCTGGACCGATGATTCAGGTATCGGGAGGAATCTGGTTCAGAATTTCTGCTCATACTGCACACGCCAGCCGAGATAGCCTTCGACGAAGATCCGGCTTTCGAGCGCGCGTCCAGGGTCGGCATAGGCGTCGGCGCGCTCGCTATCGTTCCTGAGAACATTGAAGAGCGAGAATCGCACCTGGCGTCCGGCGTCGAGCTGGTACAAGGCATACGCTTGCAGATCGCGTCGTTGCGAGACGAAGCTGGATTCTTCGTGCGACAGCCGGGTCCAGCCGCCCGCCACCATCGATAAGGTTGCGCCGACGGTGATGGCGTCGCGTTTGTAGTCGGCGCCGAGATTGGCGGACCATCTCGGTTGGCGGTCGAGGCGGTTGTCCGGCCCTGGCACGGCATCGACCCGTGACCAGTTGCGTGCGATATTGGCGCGCAGGTCGATTGGCGGCGCCGCGGCGAACAGCGCGGTGAGCGGCACTTTGGCTTCGAGCTCCAGCGTGCGCACCGTGGCCTCGCCGGAATTCTCCGGATATGCGAGCCAGCGCTCGCCGTCATACCTGATCGCATTCCTGATCAAGCCTGTTACCTTGCGCAGGCCGGCGCTCACCGATGCCATCGCCTTGTTCGTCCAGTAATGCTCGAAGGCCGCATCGACGCCGGTGGCGAGTTCCGGTTCCAGCTGCGGATTGCCGGTCTGGTCCGGCGACACGGCGGAATTGTACGAGGTATAAAAATGGCGTGGGATCAGCTGCCGCAGTTCCGGGGCCTTATAGGTCCGCGTCAGCGCAAGCCGGATCTGATCGTTGTGACTGCCCGGGATCTTCCATACGGTCTGGACCAATGGACTGAACACGCTGGAACGGCGCTCGACGCCTTCGGCGTCGCCACCGGTCCGGGTTTCCAGCGCTTCCCAGCGCATGCCCAGGTAAATCGACCAACCGGGAGCGACATCCCACTCGTCCTGCACGTACAAGGCCAGCCGGGAAATCCTGGCGTGATAGGTATTGTCAAAATTGACCGGGGAAGACGCGGTCGACGCGAGGGCTTCGCGCTGGACTTCGTGTTCCTGGTACCGGCTGTACCCCGCGTCCCAGCCGAAGGCGATCGCGTGCTTGTCGGCCCAGTCCGCCGACACCTTTCCCGTCCATGTGCCGCCCTGGTCCGCGACGTCGGTATCGTAACGCCGGTCCAGCGCGCTCAGCGCGCTGTCGGCGAGCCCCAGGCGGAACATCCCGCGCTCCGTACGGGAGCGATACAGCCCCAGCTTGCTGTCGAGCTTGCCCCGCTCGCCCAGATCCCCGGCCCAGTTCAGGTCGGACCGGATACTGGCATTCTTTCCATCATAGTCCAGCAGCAATAAAGGATAGGGATAAAGCGGACCCGATTCGACGACCGTCGTCTGGTGGCTCGTGCCGGCGGAGCGCGAAGCGTTGACGAACGTTTGCCATGCCAACTTGTCGCCGCGCTCGGAATCCCACTGGATGCGTGCATTCGCGTTCAGGCCGGTAAAGCGGTTATCGTTGCGGCTAGCGGTGGCGCGCACCTGGTCGGCGCCCGCGCCGTGGTGACGCTCGCGGACCCGTTCATGCATGCCCTGGCCCACATCGCTGTGGTTGATGCCGGCCCCGACACTGTACGCATACTCTTCCAGCTTGTCGGACGCATTCAGGGTCAAGCCGGGATACCGGGCACTGGCCGCGCCGCCGAAACCGGCGATGAGCTCGCGGCTGGCTTTCGAGGCATCCCTCCTGAGGATCACGTTGATCGTCCCCGCGATGGCCTGCGTGCTGAATTCCGCCGTTGCCGCGCGCATGATCTCGATCCTGGCAATCGACCCCGGCGCCAGGCTGTCCAATGAAAATCCGGCGGGAGGCCGATCGCCGTTGATCAGCACCTGGGTATAGCCGCTGCCCAGGCCACGCATCCGTATCTCGTTGTTCACGACCGTTACGCCAGGCTGGCGCCTCAACACATCGAGCACGGTGCGATCCCCATATTTGAGCAGGTCGTCGCGGTCCACGACGATGCGCGTCGTCGTTTCATTGCGACGCTCCGAATCGGCACTGCCACGAACCGCAACCGTTGCCACCTGACTGGTCGGCGAATCGCCTTGTCCCGCATGTGCTTCAAACGCCGACAGAATACCCAGGGAAAAAACGGCGCTCCGACATCTCATTACAGATACCTCGCTTATCTTTCCGACGTAGACTAAATGATCTAGATTAGATTGTCTATAACTTCCCGTGGTTCGACACCATCGATGCGCGACGCATGCGCGGGCCAGAAAAGGAAAAGCCACCTTGCGGTGGCTGTTTTCATGCTACTTGGCGGAGAGGGTGGGATTCGCCTACATCCTGCAGGCCGCGGCATCGCGAGTACGCGATGCCCTTCGAATCTCCCCCCTTGGGGACACCCGTAGGGCGCGCAGGCGCCCTACTCCTCTGTGACGTTCCGGAATGAAAAAAGCCACCTTGCGGTGGCTTTTTTCATGCTACTTGGCGGAGAGGGTGGGATTCGAACCCACGGTACGGTCACCCGTACGCCTGATTTCGAGTCAGGTACATTCGACCACTCTGCCACCTCTCCTGAATCGGTGCTGCGTGGTCGCGTAAGCGAGGCCGCATTATAGCGGACGCCTGGCGAAAGTTGCAAGGCATGCGCGCCAGGTAAATTTTCATGCCGGCGCGCAGCACGGTCGCGATGCGGCCGATCGCGGTGACGATGCGGGCGGAAACGTCGGGCGTGCTGTCCCAGGGGGTTTCGGGTTGGATGTCCATGTGCTTCAGGATAGCAAAGCACGCGGGCTGTTCAAGGAGTCCTCACCAAATCCATCCTCCACGCGGCGTGGCGGCAGGGCGCGCAGCTGAAAAGCTAGCGGATGTCGACCCGCTGGTGCGGCTCGAACTCGTGGTAGATGTCGCTCTGGTGCAGCGGAATGTACATGTGCAGGCGTTTGCCGCGGTGGAAGACGCCGCGCAGCGTATTGCACGCCTCCCAGGCGCGCTCGTAGGAATCGGCGATGTGCAGCACGGCCCACGGACTGTCGGGCGAGCCTTCGCGGATCATCTCGACGCGACGGATGTGGAAGAACGGCGCGAAGCTCTCGACGATGGCGCTCTCGCAGGCGTCGCCGTGCAGGCCGGACAGGATGACTTTCATGGTTGCTCCAGGGTTCAGGCGATGATGTTCAGGCCGCCGTCGACGTAGACGGTGCTGCCCGTCAGGCGGCGCGCGAAGTCCGAGGCGAGATAGGCGCACACCTGGCCGACGTCGTCGATGTCGACCAGCTCTCCCAGCGGCGAGCGCGCCACCGCATCGCTCAGCAGCAGGTCGAAATCCTTCAGCCCCGAGGCGGCGCGCGTCTTGAGCGGCCCGGGCGAGATGGCGTGCACGCGGATGTCGCGCGGACCGAGTTCGTAGGCCAGGTAGCGGCAGCACGATTCCAGCGCCGCCTTCACCGGCCCCATCACGTTATAGTTCGGCACCACCTTGTCGGCGCCGTGGTAGCTCATCGCGAACATGCTGCCGCCCTGCGTCATGAGCGGCGCGACCAGCTTCGCCATGCGCACGAAGGAGTGGCACGACACGTCCATCGCCTGCAGGAAGCCGTCCAGCGAGCAGTCGAGCAGGCCGCCCTGCAGGTCGGCCTTCGGCGCGAAGGCGATCGAATGCACCAGGATGTCGAGGCGGCCAGATTGCTGCAGTTCGGCGAACAGCGCCTCCAGCTGCCCCGGTTCGCGCACGTCGAGCGGCAGCAATCGCGCCCCGAGTTGCGCGGCCAGCGGTTCGACGTGCGGGCGCGCCTTGTCGTTCAGGTAGGTCAGCACCAGCTCGGCGCCGAGCGCATGAAAGGCCTTGGCGCAGCCCCAGGCGATCGAGTGCTCGTTGGCGACGCCGACCACCAGCGCGCGCTTGCCTTCCAGGATGGGATGATGGTTCATGCTTCCTCCAGCAGATCGCGGGTATGGCGCGCGATCATGAGTTCTTCGTTGGCCGGCACCAGCCATATCGACATCCGGCTGGCGGGCGCGCTGATGCGGGCGACGCCGGGCGGCGGCGCGGCGTTCAGCCCTGGATCGAGTTCGGCGCCGAGCCAGGCGGCGTCGCGGCAGACGGCGGCGCGCAGGCGCGCGCTGTTCTCGCCGATCCCGCCCGAGAACACCAGCGCATCCAGGCCGCCCAGCGAGGCCGCCAGCGAACCGAGCTCGCGGCCGATCCGGTAGACCAGCAAGTCGATCGCCAGCTGCGCGCGCGGATCGCTGCTGGCCTCCAGCGTGCGCATGTCGGACGACAGGCCTGAGACGCCCAGCAGCCCCGACTCCTGGTACATCAGGCGCTGCACGCTCGACACTTCCATGCCCAGTTCCTCGATCAGGTAGATCACCACGCCCGGATCGAGCGCGCCGCAGCGCGTGCCCATCGGCAGGCCGTCGACGGCGGTGAAGCCCATGGTGCTGGCCACGCTGCGCCCGCCGCGCATGGCGCACATGCTGGCGCCGTTGCCCAGGTGGGCCGCGACCACCCGCGCGCCGGCCAGCGCCGGCTCATGCTGCGGCAAGGTGGCCGCGATGTATTCGTAGGACAGGCCATGGAAACCGTAGCGGCGGATGCCGAGGTCGGTGATCGCCGGCGGCAGCGCGAAGGCCTGGGCCAGCGCCGGCTGCGCCGTATGGAAGGCGGTGTCGAAGCAGCCGACCTGCGGCAGCCCGGGCGCCAGCGCCATCAAGGCGCGCACCGGCGCCAGGTTGTGCGGCAGGTGCAGCGGCGCGAGCGGCACCAGCCGCTCCAGGCGTTCGAGCACGGGCTCGATCAGGCGTTGCGGACCGCTGTAGTCGACGCCGCCGTGCACGATGCGGTGGCCCACCGCGCGCACCCGGTAGCCAGCGAGTTCACGCTCGGCGAAGTCGATCAGGAAGGCCATGCCGGCGTGGTGGTCGAGCGCGTCGGGCCAGCTCCGTTCGCCGACCGTGGCCCCGTCGGCGTCCTGCGCGATAAAGCGCGTCGCGCCGCGGTACAGGTTCTCGATCCGGCCCTTGAAGGCCAGCGCCAGGTCGGGCAGGCGGTGCACCGAGAACTTGATGCTGGACGAGCCGGCGTTGATGACGGCGACGCAGTCCGTGGCGTGCGGCTGCATCTCAGCGCCCCGCCAGCTGGGCGCTGGCCAACTGGTGGCGCGCCAGCAGCACCGCCACCGCGCACGAGGCCAGGCGCGCCGCGACCGTGTCGGCGCGGCTGGTCAGGATCAGCGGCACGCGCGCGCCGAGCACGATGCCGGCCGCCGCCGCGCCGGCCATGAAGCTCAGGCTCTTGGCCAGCATATTGCCGGCTTCCAGGTCCGGCGCCACCAGCACGTTGGCGCGGCCCGCGACCGGCGACACCAGGCCCTTGACGGCGGCGGCCTGCAGGTCGATCGCATTGTCCATCGCCAGCGGGCCGTCCAGGATGCCGCCCGTGATCTGGCCGCGGTCGGCCATCTTGCACAGGGCCGCGGCGTCGATCGTCGACGGCATCTTGTCGCTCACGGTTTCCACCGCCGCCAGGATCGCCACCCGCACGCCCTCGAAGCCGAGCACCCGGGCCAGGTCGATGGCGTTCTGCACGATGTCGCGCTTGGCCGCCAGGTCGGGAATGATGTTGATGGCGGCGTCGGTGATGATCAGGGGTTCGCTGCGGCCCGGCACGTCCATCACGAAGCAGTGGGAGAGGCGCCGCGCCGTGCGCAGGCCGGTGGCGCCGGACACCACGGCGCCCATCAACTCGTCGGTGTGCAGGCTTCCTTTCATCAGGGCCGCTGCCCTGCCCTCGCGCACCAGCTCCACCGCGCGCGCGGCCGACGCGTGGCTGTGCTCCGTGTCGACCAGGGTCAGCGCGCCGATATCGAGGCCGGCCGCGTCGGCCGCGCCGTGGATGCGCGCCACGGGTCCGACCAGCAGCGGCGCGATCAGGCCGATGCGGGCAGCGTCGAGCGCCGCCTCGATCGCGTAGCGGTCGCAGGCATGGGCCACCGCCACCGTGACCGGCCCCTGCTCGCGCGCGGCGGCGATCAGGTGATCATAATAGGGATGCGTGGTGTTCATCGGCTCCATGGCCTCCTCCTCATAGCACGACCGGTAGATGGTAGCATCACTTGACTGCAAAGCAATCATTTTATGCTGCAACGCAACATAACTTAATCTGGTTTAAGAGAATCGACGAGGACGAGATGAATGCAATCGATGCGCGGGCGAGCAGTGTGGTGCTGGTCGACTACCAGGCGCGGATGATGCCGGCGATCCACGGCGCGGACGATGTCGTCGCCATGGCGCTGCTGTTGGCGCGCGCCGCCGCGCTGCTGGAGGTGCCGGTGCTGGGGACCGAGCAGAACCCCGAACGTCTCGGCCCGAACGCCGAGGCGCTGGCGCGCTGGTGCGTGCAGACGGTGCCGAAGACGCATTTCGATGCCTGCGAGGATGGCCTGCTGGCGGCGCTCGACGCGCACGGCCCTGGGCGCCGGCAAGTGGTGCTCGCCGGTTGCGAAGCCCACGTCTGCCTGCTGCAGACGGCGCTCGGCCTGCTGCGCGCCGGCCGCGAAGTAGTTGTGGTGGAGAACGCGAGCGGCTCGCGCCGGCCGTCCGACCACGCCGCCGCCATGCGCCGCCTGCGGCAGGCCGGCGCGACGATCGTGACGCACGAGATGGTGCTGTTCGAGTGGCTGCGCGATTGCCGCCATCCGCGCTTTCGCGAGGTGCTGGCGCTGGTCAAGCAAGACGCCCCAAAGCCTGTTTAGGACAAGGGCTCCTGAACGTCACTGACGCGGCGAAAAATGGATCTCGACCTGCACCACATGCTTCGGTCGTAGTCCTGAATTGCCGTCAATAAACGTCATGATCGCATCGGATGCATTGCCGGTCCACTGCCCTATCAACAGATCGACCAGGTATTGATCAAGCGGGATGGCTGCCGACCGAATTTCGTTGTACCCCACCGTGCGCGATTTGGCTCCTTTCTTCGAACTTCCGGCTACGTAACCCAGTAGATGGCGTGCCGGCACGACAAGTACTTCACCGTGTCCGCAGATGAGAAAATACACCGCGCTAGCGCACTTTCCAATCAATGTCTTCAACTGGGCGATTTCGATTTTCCAGCTATCTGCGATCGCGGCGTTCTCATTGCCTGCCAATGTCTTTTTCACCTGTACGAGCCCGGCCCAGTCAAGCGCGTAGATTCCCTGCGCTCTAGCCCTTACCACGAAGGCGAGATCACAACCATACGTCGGCTCTTCCGCGGATTTGGATATCTCACGCTGCGACAATCTCAAGGTAGGAATGCCAAAAGCCTCAGAACGAGCATAGGTTGACAGCTTCCGGCTCTCGCCGAATTGTTCGACAAGCAAAGTCATCAGAGTAGCGGTGAGCGCCTCTTCCTGGCTCTTCCACTGATTGGGAACATCGACAGCAAACTTGTGACAGGCCCGCGCTACCCCGTCGCGCAAATATTTTTCCAGCCGATCAGAGCCTACCCAGGTCGAAGACCGTAGTGCCAAAGGCGAAGGAAACTTCGGCGTCCCGTCGAAGTAATGCGCCAGTGAATCGGCCAATGCCAATGAATGCTTGTCCGCCGGATCCACGATGCCTTCGGCCAGTGCACGGATTCCCATGGCAAGCGTTGACACGGCAGGATCTGCCTGCAACACCCGTAACCCATTCCTGACTTCTTCGTTGGTCTGGGCGAGTTCGCAGCTAATGAGGGTCACGTCCTGTTTGATCGCTTCTGCGTGCAGCAATATCCACCGTAATGCTTTTACCCACAACTCCGGGTCACGCTTTACCAGCGCTAAAAGCCCTGCACGCACACCGCTGCGCTCAGTATCGTTGTCGCTCCCGCGCAGTACACTCAGTTGTTTCAGGAAATACCACAGTGTCCCCATTGGTGCGAATTCGGGATGCCGGCTTCCACCATGCAAACGGTCCAATACATCCTGAACATCTCCAATCGTGGAAGCGCGGATACCTGCTGAATAGCCTGCCCCGAGCATGGTCATGCCTGGACAATGCGAACCGACCAGCTTGATGGCTGGCGGGAGCACACGCAGATAGCCCCAATCGATATTATCAGTCCACAGACCAGAGGTTTTCGTTCCTGTCCTGTTAAAGCTGTCCTCCCAGAAATATGCAATCGCATGCGCGAGCCGGGGATCACCATCGCGTGCAAAAGCGACGATCGGGTTGGTACGGCCATCGGCCAGCGTTATTCCTGCGATCAGGTTCAGAAACTTGAACTTGGTGTCGATACATTTGAGGTCCAGCACCGCGTTCACCAACTTGCACGCTTCATCGTGAACTGCGGTGGCGACCAGCAATGGAAGCACCTCGTCCAGCAACTCTATCACTGCGTCATTTCCGGTCTGGCTAATATCGATGGATTCGATACGGGCCAGGCACCATTCGATGTAGCGTGCAGAAGACAGCTGAATTAACGCCGAATGAAATTTTTTCCAGGCGCCCGGGTGCCGTGACGCTGTCAGTTGGGCCAACCGATGGATCAGGCAGTCTGGCCCGGAATAAAACTGAATACCAAAATCGTTTGCGGCTGCCCAAATCGAATCAGCTTCGGACTGATCCAGCTTGGCGGCGAAGTCGATAAGCATGTCGTCGGTGAGTTGCAGCAAGAGTTCATCTGCATCATCCTGCCCAACGATTTCGGAGAATTTCGCTAACTGAATAGCCGGTGAATCACCTGTCTCGCTCATGATGTTTACCCTGAAATCCGATTAGTGTATAGAACGCAAGAAAGACCGCACCTAGCAGGGTTATCAGGATTTTTCACATGACAATATGTGGCGCTTTCGCTGCCACACTCGCGCTCCGACATCGTTCCATAACTGGCTGATGCCGGCGCTCCCGAATTCCCAAGGTGCCAGTGCCATCTAGGCCAGATATGTTCTCTTCACCAGTAACCGAGGACCTTCCACCACGCGCCACCCACCACGGCGAACACCGCCAGCTCGAACACGCACATGATGAAGCCGATGCGCCACCACACCCCCATCGTCACGTAACCGCTGCCGAAGATGATCGGCGAGGTGCCGGTGGCGTAGTGGGTCAGGGTCATCATGATGGCCGAGGCGGCGGTCATCATGAGCAGGAACAGGATCAGGTATTCCCCCGGCACCAGCGCGGCCCCGACCGAAAGAAAAGCGAACATCATGGCGCTGATGTGGGCCGTGGTGCTGGCGAACAGGTAGTGCGAGAACACGAAGGCCAGCACCAGCACGGTCGCCGCCGCCTCCCACCCCATGCCGCTGGCGACGATCGCGTCGCGCATGCCGTCCGAGGCCCAGGCGATAACGCCCAGTTGATTGAGCTGCTCGGCCAGCATCACCAGCGCGCCGAACCAGATCAGGGTATCCCAAGCGCTTTTCTCGGACAGCACATCATCCCAGTCGAGGGTGCCGGTGATGATCAGGGCGAACAGGCCGAGAAAGGCGACCACGGTCGGGTCGAGCGTAAACGCCGGCCCGAACAGCATGGCCGGCACGTTCGCCCACAGCACCAGCAGCAGCCCAAAGGTGCCGAGCATGACTTTTTCGCTGGCCGACAACGGCCCCATGCGCGCCAGCTCGCTGCGCGCGAACTGCACCGCATCCGGCGTCTGCTTGAGCTCGGGCGGCGCCAGCAGGTAGACGGCGAGCGGCATCAGGAACAGGCAGACCAGGCCCGGCAGCACCATGCACAGGGCCCAGGTGGTCCAGCTCAAGTGAAAGCCCTGGCCGCTGGCGCGGGCGACGAAGTCGACCACCAGCGGATTGGGCGCGGTGGCCGTCAGGAACATCGCCGAGGTAATCGGATTGGCGTGGTAGTTGACCAGCGCCAGGTAGGTGCCGACCTTGCCGTGCGTGCCCTTGGCCGGATCGGAATCGAAGGCGCTGGCGATCGACTTCATGATCGGATGCACGATGCCGCCGCCGCGCGCGGTATTACTGGGCGTAAACGGCGCCAGCACCAGTTCGCACACGGCCAGCCCGTAGCCGATGCCTACCGTGCGCTTGCCCAGCAGTGCGATGAACTGCAGGCCGATGCGGGCGCCCAGCCCCGTCTTCTTGAGGCCGCGCGAGATCAGCACGGCGACCACGATCAGCCAGATGAGCGGGCTCGAAAAGCTGCCCAGGGCGTCGGCCATGGCGCCCTTGGACGAACCGGAAGTCACTTGCGACAGCGAGACGATGACGATGGCCATCAGGGCCATGACGCCGATCGGCATCACCTTCAGGATGATGGCGACGATGGTGGTGAGGAAGATGGCGACCAGGCCCCAGGAATCGGGGTTCAGCCCCTCGGGATGGGGCAGCGCCAGTAGCGTGAAGAGGACGGCGGTGGTGACGAGGGCGGGAACCAGGCGGAACGGCACGGCCTGGCTAAAGTAACGAAACATGGCCTGCAATTGCGACAGCATGACGATTCCTTCTTGACGGTGTAACCAGATAACAACTACTGGTTAACATGTTAGCAGAGGAATGTTGCAATGCATCAATTGTTGACCATGGCGGTCGGGAACCGCGAAGGTATTCAGCGATTGCCTGCCGCGGGCAGGCACGCCCCGCCCGGCGCATCGATCCCGCAGGGAACGCCGGCACAGCAATTCTCGGTGAGGAAGCCGACCAGCTCGCTCATGGTGTCGAACTGCGCTGTGTAGATGACGAATCTCCCTTCCTGGCGCGCCGTCACCAGGCCGGCATGGCTCAGCTCCTTCAGGTGGAAGGACAGCGCCGACGAGGCAATGCCCAGTTCCTCGCCGATCTTCCCGGCCGGCAGTCCCGATGGGCCAGCCTGGATCAGCAGGCGGAAGATCGCCAGCCGCGACTCTTGGGCCAGGGCGGCGAGCGCCGCCAGTACCTGTTTCGTTTCCATCCTCGATATTCCAGTTGAAGAATTTCAGTGCCTCGATTATAGTCGGCCCATCGTCTCAATATCTATTGAAATATTGAGATTAACCCGATACCTTCCTACCCATGAACTTCCTGTTCCTCTGCACCGGCAACTCCTGCCGCTCGATCCTGAGCGAAGCCGTGTTCAACCATCTCGCGCCGCCGGGCTTCAAGGCCATCAGCGCCGGCAGCCATCCGACCGGCCGGATCAATCCGGACGCGATCGCGCTGCTGCGTCGCCATGGCATTGCAGTGGACGGCCATGCCAGCAAGTCGTGGCACGACCTGCCGCTCACGCCGGACGTGGTGGTGACCGTGTGCGGAAATGCCGCCGGCGAGACTTGCCCGGCCTACCTGGGCGACGTCGTGCGCACGCACTGGGGACTGGCCGACCCGAGCGAGGTGCAGGGAACGCCCGCGGACATCGCGGCCGCCTTCGAAGCGACCTACGCGATCGTGCTGGCCCGCATCCAGGCGCTGTTCGCCCTGCCGCTGGCCGAGCTGGCCGGCGAGCGCGCAGCGCTCGAGGAAGCGCTGGACCGCATCGGCGCATGCTGACCGCCGCGCTCATCTTCGTCGCCACGCTGGCGCTGGTGATCTGGCAGCCGCGCGGCCTGGGCATCGGCTGGAGCGCGGCTGCAGGCGCCCTCGCCGCCCTGCTCACCGGCGTCATCGGGCTGTCCGACGTCCCCGTGGTGTGGAATATCGTCTGGAACGCCACCGGCGCCTTCGTCGCCGTGATCGTCATCAGCCTGCTGCTCGACCGCGCCGGTTCGTTCGAGTGGGCCGCGCTGCACGTGGCGCGCTGGGGCAAGGGCGACGGCCGGCGCCTGTTCGTGCTGCTGGTGCTGCTCGGCGCCGCGGTGGCGGCGCTGTTCGCCAACGACGGCGCGGCGCTGATCCTGACGCCGATCGTGATCGCCATGCTGGCCGCGCTGCGCTTCCCGCCGCGCGCGACGCTGGCCTTCGTGATGGCGGCCGGCTTCGTCGCCGACACCGCCAGCCTGCCGCTGGTGGTGTCGAACCTGGTCAACATCGTCTCGGCCGACTACTTCGGCATCGGCTTCGCGCGCTTCGCCGCGGTCATGGTCCCGGTCAACCTGGTCTCGGTGGCGTCGACACTGGCGGTCCTGTACCTGTTCTTCCGCAAGGACATCCCGCGCGACTACGACCTCGCCCAGCTGCGCGCGCCGGGCGACGCGATCGTCGATCGCGCCACCTTCCATGCCGGCTGGTGGGTGCTGGCGCTGCTGCTGGCCGGCTTCTTCTGGCTGGACGACGCCGGCGTGCCGATCAGCGCCGTCGCCGCCGGCGGCGCCGCCATCCTGCTCGCCGTCGCCGCGCGCGGCCACCGCATCCCGACGCGCGAAGTGCTGCGCGGCGCGCCGTGGCAGGTCGTGGTGTTTTCGCTCGGGATGTACCTGGTGGTGTACGGCCTGCGCAACGCCGGCCTGACCGACGGCCTGGCCGTCCTGTTCGAACGCTGCGCCGCCTACGGCGTCTGGGGCGCGGCGCTGGGCACCGGCTTCATCGCCGCGGCCCTCTCGTCCATCATGAACAATATGCCGACGGTGCTGGTCGGCGCGCTGGCGATCGACGCCAGCGCCACGGGAGGCGCCGTGCGCGAGGCGATGATCTATGCGAACGCGATCGGCAGCGACCTCGGTCCCAAGATCACCCCGATCGGCAGCCTTGCCACCCTGCTCTGGCTGCACGTCCTGTCGAGCAAGGGCATCCGCATCTCGTGGGGCTATTACCTGCGCGTCGGCGTGGTGCTGACCTTGCCGATCCTCCTGCTCACGCTGTGCGCGCTCGCGCTGCGCCTGGGCTGAACACTGAAAGCGAACATGGACAAGATACCCGACCTTCCCAATATCGATCCGGCGCGCCTCGACCTGCCGGCCGCCAAGCGGCTCGCTCCCGCGGACGGCGTCGACCATCCGCCGCGCATCCTGATGCTGTACGGCTCGCTGCGCGAGCGCTCGTTCAGCCGCCTGCTGACGGAAGAAGCGGCGCGCATCCTGCGCCACTTCGGCGCCGAAGTGAAGATCTTCGATCCGGCCGGGTTGCCGATGGTGGGCGGCGCGCCCGATACCCACCCGAAGGTGGCCGAGCTGCGTGAACTATGCATCTGGTCCGAGGGCCAGGTGTGGTGCAGCCCCGAACGCCACGGTGCGGTGACGGCGGTATTCAAGAACCAGATCGACTGGATCCCGCTCGAACAGGGCTCGGTGCGTCCCAGCCAGGGCAAGACGCTGGCCGTGATGCAGGTCTGCGGCGGCTCGCAGTCCTTCAACGTGGTCAATACCCTGCGCCTGCTGGGCCGCTGGATGCGCATGTTCACGATTCCGAACCAGTCGTCGGTGCCGATGGCCTACAAGGAATTCGGCGACGACGACCGCATGCGCCCGTCCGCCTACTACGAGCGCGTGGTCGACGTCATGGAGGAGCTCTACAAGATCACGCTACTGATGCGCGGCAGCAGCGATTACCTGACGGACCGCTACAGCGAACGCAGCGAGCGCGCCAACCAGGCGATCGACCGCCAGATCGCGCGCTTGTGAGCCGGCGCGCCACGCTGCTACCATGAAGCCATGACCGACATCCGCACTGCTTCCAGCCTGGACGCCGCGCGCATCTGCGCCATCTACAACCACTACGTCGCCACCACCACGATCTCGTTCGAGGAGGCGCCGGTGCTTGATTCCGACATGGCCGAACGCGTCGCGGACGTCACCAAGGGCGGCCTGCCGTGGCTGGTGCTGGAGGTCGACGGCGTGGTGGCCGGCTATGCATACGCCACCAAATGGCGCGCCAGGCCGGCCTATCGCCATGCGGTGGAAAGCAGCGTCTATCTGGATCCCGCGCTGGCGGGCCGCGGGCACGGCCGGCGCCTCTACGAACGGCTGCTCGCCGAGCTGCGCACCCGCGGACTGCATACGGTCATCGCGGGCATCGCCCAGCCCAACGAGCGCAGCGTGGCGCTGCACGAGCGCCTGGGCTTTTGCAAGGTCGCCCACTTCGCCGAGGTAGGCCTGAAGTTCGGGCGCCGGCTGGACGTCGGTTACTGGCAGCTACTCCTCTGTGACGCCCCGGAATGAAAAAAGCCACCTTGCGGTGGCTTTTCACATGATACTTGGCGGAGAGGGTGGGATTCGCCTACATCCTGCAGGCCGCGGCATCGCGAGTACGCGATGCCCTTCAAATCCCACACGCAGGGCGCGCAGGCGCCCTGCTCCTCTGCGAGGCCGCGGAATGAAAAAAGCCACCTCGCGGTGGCTGTTTTCATGATACTTGGCGGAGAGGGTGGGATTCGAACCCACGGTACGGTCACCCGTACGCCTGATTTCGAGTCAGGTACATTCGACCACTCTGCCACCTCTCCGGCTTTGGTCGATCCTTGCAGTGGGCTGCAAGAGACCGCCATTATAGACACATTCCCGAAAAATGGAAGGGGAAAATGTGCATGCAAGCACGATTCCCCTATGCCACCACTCAGGCAGCCGGCGCCAGACGCTCCAGCCCGCCCATGTACGGACGCAGCACTTCCGGAATCACGACGCTGCCGTCGGCCTGCTGGTAGTTCTCCAGCACCGCCACCAGGGTGCGGCCCACGGCCAGGCCCGAGCCGTTCAGGGTATGCACCAGTTCCGGCTTGCCGGCCGCATTGCGGAAGCGGGCCTGCATGCGGCGCGCCTGGAAGGCTTCGCAGTTCGACAGCGACGAGATCTCGCGGTAGGTGTTCTGCGCCGGCAGCCACACCTCGAGGTCGTAGGTCTTGGCGGCGCTAAAGCCCATGTCGCCGGTGCACAGTTGCATCACGCGGTATGGCAGGCCGAGCGAGGTCAGGATGAATTCGGCCTGGCCGACCATCTCTTCCAGCGCCGCGTAGGACTGCTCCGGATGCACCACCTGGACCAGCTCGACCTTGTCGAACTGGTGCTGGCGGATCATGCCGCGGGTGTCGCGGCCATAGCTGCCGGCTTCGGAACGGAAGCACGGAGTATGCGCGGTCATCCTGATCGGCAATTCGTCCAGCGCCACGATCTCGTCGCGCACCACGTTGGTCAGCGAGACTTCGGAGGTCGGGATCAGGTAGAAGTTCTCGCCCTCGCCTTCGGCGCCGCCCTTCTTCACCGAGAACAGGTCGGCCTCGAACTTCGGCAGCTGGCCGGTGCCGCGCAGCGAATCGGCGTTGACCATGTACGGGGTGTAGCACTCGGTATAGCCGTGCTGGCCGGTGTGGGTGTCGAGCATGAACTGCGCCAGCGCGCGGTGCAGGCGCGCCATGCCGCCCTTCATCATCGAGAAGCGCGAGCCGGTGACCTTGGTCGCGGTCTCGAAGTCCAGGCCCAGGCGCTCGCCGATGTCGACGTGGTCGCGCACCTCGAAATCGAAGGCGGTTGGCGTACCGACCTTGCGCACTTCCAGGTTGGCGCTTTCGTCCTTGCCTTCCGGCGTGCTCTCGTGCGGCAGGTTGGGCAGTGCAGCGATGAAGCTCGCCAGCTTGGCCTGGACCTCGCCCAGCGCCACTTCGTTGGCCTTGAGCTCGTCGCCCAGTCCGGCAACCTCGGCCATCACGGCCGTCGTGTCTTCGCCTTTGCCCTTCAGCATGCCGATCTGCTTCGACAGCGAATTGCGCTTGCCTTGCAGTTCTTCGGTGCGCGTCTGGATCGCCTTGCGTTCGGCCTCCAGCGCATTGAAACTGGCCACATCGAGCTGGTACTTGCGGGTCGCCAGGCGGGCGGCGACGTTGTCGATGTCTTTGCGGAGAAGTTGGATGTCAATCATGTCTGGTTGGACTGGGCTGTGTATCGAAAACACAATTGTACCAAGCCGACCGACATTATTTGCGAGATTCGGCAACCATGCTGCCGGGGCCTCGTCAAGCTGCCCCTAAAACCGGCTTGCGCCGGTTTTAGCGGGCCGCCAGGCGCGGCGCGCTGACGATCACGGTCTGGATGCTGGCCATGTCGATCGCCGGGGCGGTCGATGCGGCGATCTCGACCGGGCGCTCGTTGGCGGTAGCGAAACTGGCGACCAGGCCCAGGGCGGCGACGGCGAGGAACAGGGCTTCGAAGTTTTTACGGATGTTCATGATGGCTCCTTCAGGGGTTGGGTGATTCGCGAATTGCTTTGCGATGGTGGTACTTTAGCCACCAGCCCCGTGAATCGCCATCGACTTGCGACGAAGCGCATGAAACGCGGCGCAGAATGCATCAATGCGCGACCAGGCGCCCAATGCCGGCACATTGCGCGCCGTTGAAGGAAGAAAGGAAGGAGGAAGGACTGGCGCCGGGCTCACCGGCGCCACGCGCATGCCTACGAACCGTCGCCGTTGGCGCGCGCCTCGTCATCCAGGCTGCGCAGCCAGGCCAGCTTCTCGGCGATCTTGGATTCGATCCCGCGCGGCACCGGCTGGTACCAGCCCGGCTCGGGCATTCCATCCGGCAGATAGGTTTCGCCGGCCGCATACGCGTTCGGCTCGTCATGCGCATAGCGGTACTCGTGACCGTAGCCCAGCTCTTTCATGAGCTTGGTCGGCGCATTGCGCAAGTGGACCGGCACCTCGCGCGACTTGTCCTTGCGCACGAAGGCCATCGCCGCATTGAAGGCGTTGTAGCCGGCATTGCTCTTGGATGCGACCGCCAGGTAGACCACGGCCTGGCCCAGCGCCAGCTCGCCTTCGGGCGAACCGAGCCGCTCGTAGGTCGCGGCGGCGTCGTTGGCCAACTGGATCGCGCGCGGATCGGCGATGCCGATGTCTTCCCAGGCCATGCGCACGATGCGGCGTGACAGGTACTTGGCGTCGGCGCCGCCGTCGAGCATCCGGCACAGCCAGTACAGGGCGGCATCGGGGTGCGAGCCGCGCACCGATTTGTGCAGGGCCGAGATCTGGTCGTAGAAATTGTCACCGCCCTTGTCGAAGCGGCGCGCATTGAGCGTCAGCGCGTTCTCGACGAACTCGGCGGTGATGCGGTTAGTGCCGGCGGTATTGGCCGAGGTGCTGGTCTGCTCGAGCAGGTTCAGGAAGCGGCGCGCATCGCCGTCGGCATAGCCGACCAGGGTGTCGATCGCCAGTTCGTCGAATTCCAGGTGCTGCAGGGCCTGTTCGCGGGCGCGCGCCAGCAGCTGGCGCATCTCGGCGTCGGTCAATGCCTTGAGCACGTAGACCTGCGAGCGCGACAGCAGCGCCGAATTGACTTCGAACGACGGGTTCTCGGTGGTGGCACCGATCAGTGTCACCAGGCCGCTTTCCACGAACGGCAGCAAGGCGTCCTGCTGCGATTTATTGAAGCGGTGGATCTCGTCGATGAACAGGATCGTGTGCTTGCCGCGGGCCAGGTACTGCTCGGCCTGCTCGATCGCCGCGCGGATGTCCTTGACGCCCGACAGGACCGCCGACAGCGCGATGAATTCGCAGTCGAAGGCGTAGGCGGTCAGGCGCGCCAGCGTGGTCTTGCCCACGCCCGGCGGGCCCCACAGGATCATCGAATGCGGCTTGCCGGACTTGAAGACCAGGTTCAGCGGCTTGCCCGGGCCCAGCAGGTGGCTCTGGCCGACCACCTCGTCGATGGTGCGCGGACGCAGGGCTTCGGCCAGCGGCGCGGCCGGCTCGGTCTTGAACAGGTCATCCGTGGCCATGGATGCGGATAGGCGAATGGTTGTGCATGGGGCGTAGTGTATCCGATGCACGACGGGGCCGCGCGGCGCGCACGCCCCGTTGATGGCTTACTGGTTCACGACGTCGGCGCCCTGCGGCGCCGTGAACTTGAACTGCTGCGCACCCAGTTGCGGGTTGCGCTGGAAATTGGTGAAGGTCAGGCGCGAAGTCTGGCCGAAGGTATCCTTCAATTCCATCGCCATCGGCACGCCGCCCTTGAGGCCGATGCTGATCTGCTCGAACGAAGTGTCCTTGGCCTTCGGCACCGCGTTCAGCCACTCCATGCCGTCGCGCGCGCCGGCTTCGCTCAGCGTGAAGTTCTCTTCCAGCTTGTTGCTGCCGAACAGGATCGCGGCCGGCGAGCTGCCCAGCGCATTGCCGAGCTTGCGGGTGGTGACCTGGTTCAGGTCCTTGTCGTAGATGTACAGGGTTTCGCCGTCGGCCTGCAGCACCTGCTCGTAGGGCTTCTGGTAGGTCCAGATGAACTTGCCGGGGCGGGCGAACACGAAGCTGCCGCTCGAGGCCGGCGTGGCCTTGCCGCTCTTCGATTTGCCCAGCTGCTGCTGGGTGAATTCGCCCTTGGCCGACTGGGTCGAGGCGACGAAGGATTTGAACTGGTCGAGGGCGGCGGCGCTCGCCAAGGCCGGCAAAGCGAAGGCGCTCGCAGCCACCAGCGCGGCAAAAGTGAATTTGGTCATTGATTGCATTCAGCGTTCCTTTATTGTTATTCGGCGCTTGCAGTCGGCACCAGGATGTCGCGGTTGCCGTTCGACTGCATCGGCGACACCATGCCGTTCTGCTCCATTTGCTCGATCAGGCGGGCGGCCCGGTTGTAGCCGATGCGCAGGTGACGCTGCACCAGCGAGATCGAGGCCTTGCGGTTCTTGAGCACGACCTGCACCGCCTGGTCGTACATGGCGTCGGATTCGCCGCCGCCCTCGCCCGCCACCGCGCCGTCGGCGCCCCCTTCTTCCAGGGTGCCGCCTTCGAGGATGCCTTCAATATAATTGGGTTCGCCCTGCTCCTGCAGATGTTTTACAACTCGATGCACTTCGTCGTCCGACACGAAGGCGCCGTGCACGCGGATCGGCAGGCCGGTGCCGGGCGGCATATAGAGCATGTCGCCCATGCCCAGCAAGGTCTCGGCGCCCATCTGGTCGAGAATCGTGCGCGAGTCGATCTTGGACGAGACCTGGAACGCGATGCGGGTCGGAATGTTGGCCTTGATCAGGCCGGTGATCACGTCGACCGACGGGCGCTGGGTCGCGAGAATCAGGTGGATGCCGGCAGCGCGCGCCTTCTGGGCAATACGCGCGATCAGCTCTTCCACCTTCTTGCCGACGACCATCATCAGGTCGGCCAGTTCGTCGATGATGATGACGATGGTCGGCAGTTTTTCCAGCGGCTCGGGCGCGTCCGGCGTGATCGAGAACGGGTTCGGGATGTGTTCCTCGCGCTTGGCGGCGTCGAGGATCTTGCCGTTGTAGCCGGCCAGGTTACGCACGCCCAGCTTGCTCATGAGCTTGTAGCGGCGTTCCATTTCGTTGACCGCCCAGTTCAGCGCGTGGCCGGCCTGGCGCATATCGGTCACCACCGGCGCCAGCAGGTGCGGAATACCTTCGTAGACCGACATCTCCAGCATCTTCGGGTCGATCAGGATCAGGCGCACATCGGCCGGATCGGCTTTATACAGCAGCGACAGGATGGTGGCGTTGATGCCAACCGATTTACCCGAACCGGTCGTGCCCGCCACCAGCAGGTGCGGCATCTTGGCCAGGTCGGCCACCACCGGCTTGCCGGCGATGTCCTTGCCCAGGGCCACGGTCAGGCTCGAGGCGCTATCGCCATACACCTTGGAACCGAGGATCTCGGTCAGGCGCACGATCTGCCGCTTCGGATTCGGCAATTCGAGGGCCATATAGTTCTTGCCGGGGATGGTCTCGACCACGCGGATCGAGGTCAGCGACAGCGAACGCGCCAGGTCGCGCGCCAGGTTGACGATCTGGCTGCCCTTGACGCCGGTGGCCGGCTCGATCTCGTAGCGAGTGACGACCGGGCCCGGATAGGCGGCCACGACCTTGGCTTCGACGCCGAAGTCGGACAGCTTCTTCTCGATCAGGCGGCTGGTGAACTCCAGCGTCTCCACGGCCACCGATTCCTGGGCCGCCGGCGCATCGTCCAGCAGGGCCAGCGGCGGCAGGCCGGTGTCGCCGTTGATGTCCTGGAACAGCGGCGACTGGCGCTCCTTCTCGGCGCGCTCGGATTTCGGCACGCTGACCATCTGCGGCTCGATCTTGATGGTGGGCGCCACCGCCTGGGCCGATGCCAGCGGCGCTGGAGCAGCGGCCGGCTTTGGCGCCGGCGGCGCGATCTCCAGCGACGGCTCGGTCTTCACGACCGGGATCGGCTTGTCCGCATGCTTTTCGGTGAACTTGGCGCGCTCGTTGACCACCACTTCGTCGCGCTTGACGGCGGCGGCTTCGCCATGGCGGCGGTCCTCGATGTCTTCCATGCGCAGGCGGAACCAGTCGATGGTGCCATCGAACACGGCGCCGATGCGCTCGGCCACGTTCAGCCACGACACCTGGAAGAACAGCGAAAAACCCAGGAAGAACAGCAGCAGCAGGAGCAGGGTCGCGCCGGTCGAGCCGAAGGCGACGTGGCTGGCGTGGCCGATCAGCTGGCCCAGCACTCCGCCCGGGGCGCGCGGCAGCTCGACGTCCCACGACCACATGCGCAGGTATTCCAGGCCGACGCTGCCGGCGAACATCAGGGCGAAGCCGATCCAGCGCACGTACATCTCGCCGTGGTGCGGTTCCTCCACCTTGGTGCCGAGCTTGTCGGTGAGCCGGCGCCAGCCGCGCCAGACCTGGCGCAGGAAGATCACGCCCCACCACCAGGCCGAGAAACCGAATATGAACAGCAACAGGTCGGACAGCCAGGCGCCCGCGCGCCCGCCCAGGTTGGCGATGCGCGGCACGACGTTGGCGTGCGACCAGCCGGGATCGAGCTTGCTGTAGCTGAGCAGGATCAGGACGAAATACAGGAAGGCGACGGCGCCGGCGATCCAGCGCGCCTCGGACAGCAGGCGCGCGAGGCGGCCCGGCAGCGGGCGGCGGGCGGTGGCGCTGGCCTGGGTGTGGGTGTATCCGGAGGTGCTGGCTTGGCTATTCTTGCTCATTACAGGTACTGCGGAAGTAAGTACTATCGACGATCCGCCCATTCTAAGCGATATACGGCCGCGTTGCCCCTACGATTCATGCACATCTGCATCATCGACTATAATCGGCGCTCTTCGGACACCCTCTGGCAGACCCTGGTGGCCCTTGATTCCTGTCAGGCCGCCCCCAATTGCCGTGTGTCCATATAACAACCACGTGAAGCAAAGAGCGCCGCCATGACTACTACCAAACACGCCAAAGTCCTCATTCTCGGTTCCGGGCCAGCCGGCTACAGCGCCGCGGTGTACGCCGCCCGCGCCAACCTGAAGCCGATGCTGGTGACCGGCGTCGAACAGGGCGGCCAGCTGATGACCACCACCGACGTCGAGAACTGGCCGGGCGATCCGCTGGGCGTGCAAGGTCCGGAACTGATGCAGCGCCTGCTGCAGCATGCCGAGCGCTTCAACACCGAGATCGTGTTCGACCATATCCACACGACGTATTTGAACGAAAAGCCGATTCGCCTGGTCGGCGACAGCCATACCTTCACCTGCGACGCCCTGATCATCGCCACCGGCGCCTCGGCCCAGTACCTGGGCCTGCCGTCGGAACAGGCCTTCATGGGCCGCGGCGTGTCGGCCTGCGCCACCTGCGACGGCTTCTTCTACCGCAACCAGGAAGTCGCGGTCATCGGCGGCGGCAATACCGCGGTCGAGGAAGCCCTGTACCTGGCCGGCATCGCCTCGAAAGTCACCCTGATCCACCGCCGCGACAAGTTCCGCGCCGAGCCGATCCTGGTCGACCGCCTGATGCACAAAGTCAGCGAAGGCAAGATCGTGCTGGAGCTGAACCAGACCCTGGACGAAGTCCTGGGCGACCAGAGCGGCGTGACCTCGCTGCGCCTGAAGTCGGCGGTCGACGGCGCCACCAAGGAACTGAACGTGCACGGCCTGTTCGTGGCGATCGGCCACAAGCCGAACACCGGCATCTTCGAAGGCCAGCTCGAGATGCACAGCGGCGGCTACCTGGTGACCAGGTCGGGCCTGGAAGGCATGGCGACGGCGACCAGCGTGCCGGGCGTGTTCGCCGCCGGCGACGTGCAGGATCACATCTATCGCCAGGCGATCACCAGCTCGGGCACCGGCTGCATGGCCGCGCTCGATGCCCAGCGCTACCTGGAAGCGCTGGAGGACGATCCCAAATAAGCGACTGCAAGTAATCAACGCAACAAGAAGGTAGCGAAGCGATGGCGGGCATGAAGGATTTCGGCGAGCTGAAAGGCTTGCGCGACCGGCTCAAGGAAGAAGAGCGCGTGCGCGCCATCGAGCAGGCCGAACGCGAGAAGCGCGAGCGCATCGCGCGCGAGCGGGCGGTCGAATTCCGCACCTCGATGGAAGGCGTGCACAAGCTGCCCGAATCCGACCGCTACGTGCACCGCCCGGTGTACGTGGCGCCCAGCGCCGCGCGGGCGCGCGCGCAACTCTCCCCCGAGGAAGAAACGGCGGACGTGCTGCGCGCCTCGATGTCGGATGAACTGTCGGACCTGTTCGACGTCGAGGGCATGCTCGACGAAGACCCGTCCATGAGCTATGCGCGCGACGGCGTCGGCCCCGACGTCGTGAAAAAGCTGCGCAAGCGCCACTGGCCGATCCAGGACGAGCTCGACCTGCACGGCCTGACCCGCGACGGCGCGCGCGACGCCCTCACCGATTTCCTGCACCGCGCCAACCGGCGCGGGGTGCGCTGCGTGCGCATCATCCACGGCATCGGCTACGGTTCGCCCAAGGGCGAGCCGGTGCTGCGCAGCATCGTGCACAGCTGGCTGGTGCAGAAAAACGAAGTCATCGCCTTCTGCGCCGCCGGCCGCACCGACGGCGGCCATGGCGCCCTGATCGCCCTGCTGCGCCCCGCCCTGCACGATTGATGTTGCGCCGGTTAGACGCTGGCGACCGCGTCGTGTGACAATGAGCCGTTTCACAGTTGCAATTTGTCCGGAACTCGTCCGTTAATTGTAGAATGCCTCGACGCCGGACACGCCGGCCGATCGACAAAGGGGATGTGTATTGAAGGCAACGCAAGCAGTTCCAATGGAACATGGACGGCAGGTCGACCTGTCATCCTGTGCTGACGAGCCTATCCATATTCCCGGCTCGATCCAGCCGCACGGCGCGCTGCTGTTCTTCCAGGATGATGGTCAGCTCGAAGGCTGGAGCGGGAACGTTCCGGCCTTGCTCGGTGTCGTC
This sequence comes from Massilia sp. UYP32, assembly GCF_050434365.1. Lineage (NCBI taxonomy): Bacteria > Pseudomonadati > Pseudomonadota > Betaproteobacteria > Burkholderiales > Oxalobacteraceae > Massilia > Massilia sp. UYP32. Next base: position 43,775 of record NZ_JBNDIK010000020.1, on the reverse strand, counting down.
CCCCAGCTGGGCTCGTCGTATGCCGCGCTGGCGCTGCCGCAGGTGGCGGTGGAAGCGATCGCCGACTGCATCGCCGCGCGCGACGACGAAGACGCCGCGCCGCTGGCCGCCGGCCTCACCATCGGCGACGCCGAATACGACTGCGTGGTGCACGCGCAGCATGGGCGCATCCTCGCCGAATTCGAGCTGCGCGAGACGTCGAGCGAGGAAGTGTCGCGCTTCGCGATCAAGGCGCACGGCCTGATCGACCGCCTGCGCCGCCAGAAGACCATCGACGCCCTGCTCGCATCCGCCGTCCAGCAGGTGCGCGAATTCACCGGTTTCGACCGCGTGATGGCCTACCGTTTCCGTGCCGACGACAGCGGCGACGTGGTGGCCGAGAGCCGGCGCGACGACCTGGTGCCGTATCTCGGCCAACGATACCCTGCCGGGGATATTCCTGCCCAGGCGCGCCGCCTGTACACGCTCAACACCCTGCGCGTGATCGCCGACATGGACTACAACGCGGTGCCGCTGCACGGCGCGCCGGGCGCCGCGCCGCTCGACATGAGCTTCGCGGTGCTGCGCAGCGTGTCGCCGGTGCACGTCGAGTACCTCAAGAACATGCATGTGCGCGCGTCGATGAGCGTGTCGATCGTGATCAACGGCCGCCTGTGGGGCCTGATCGCCTGCCATCACATGTCGCCCAAGCTGGTGCCCTATGCGGTGCGCATGGCGGCCGACGTGCTGGCCCAGGTGATGGCCTCGACCATCCACAGCATCGAAGCGCGCGAGGATGCGACGCTGGCCGAGCAGTCGGCCCGGGTGCGCACCGCCCTGGTCGAATCGCTGCTGCTCGACGACGATCCGCTCGACGCCCTGGGCCAGCACGCCGGCGCGCTGATGGCGGCGTCCGGATCGCAGGCGATGATCGTCACCCAGCACGGCAAGGTCGCCGCCTACGGCGAGCTGCCGGAGGAGCTGGCGCGGGCCATCGTCGATTCGCTGCCCGAGAACGAGCACGACCTGGTGGTGCGCGAAATGGTGGCCGATTGGGCGCCGGCGCTGCGGGAGCGGCTCGGCAAATGGGCCGGCATGCTGGCCCTGCCCTTCGATCCGCTGGGCCAGGGTTGGTGCATCATGCTGCGCGTCGAACAGATCGACACCGTGGCCTGGGGCGGCCGCCCCGACAAGATCGTGGCGCTCGGCCCGCTGGGCGAGCGCCTGACGCCGCGTGGCTCGTTCGACGCCTGGCACGAGACCGTGCGCGGCTGCGCCCATCCATGGGAGACGAACGTGCTGGCCAATGCGCGCCTGACACTGGCCGAACTGGTGCGCGCGGTGAACGCGCACCGCTCGCAGACCGAGGCCACGCGCGCGCAGCTGCTGGCCATGCTCGGCCACGACCTGCGCGACCCGCTCCATTCGATCAATATGGCCGGCATGGTGCTCGAACGCACCGGCTCGGCCGGCAGCGGCAACCAGCCCACGCTGGCCAAGCGCATCCAGTCGTCGACCAACCGCATGCAGCGCATGATCAGCCAGGTGCTGGACATGAGCCGCATCGACCGCGGCATGGGCCTGGGCGTGACGCTCGAACCGGTCGACCTCAAGGCCTTGCTGGTCGACCTGATGGACGAGGCGCGTCTGGCCTATCCATCGATCCCGCTCGACCTGATCTGCGACGACGCCGCGACGGTGAACGCCGACAGCAGCCGTCTGGCGCAGGTGCTGTCCAACCTGCTGAGCAATGCACGCCACCATGGCGAGCCGGGCAAACCGGTGACCGTCTGCCTGAAGGCGCACGACGGCGAAGCCTCGGTCGCGGTAAGCAACGCGGGTGCGCCGATCGCGCCGGAGACGGTGGCGACGCTGTTCAATCCCTTCAAGCGCGCCTCGCTGAACAATCCGCGCAACCGCACCGGCATGGGCCTGGGGCTGTACATCGCGCAGCAGATCGTGCGCGAGCACCGCGGCGAGATCGCCTACCGCCACGAGGACGGACGAGTGGTGTTTACCCTGCGCCTGCCGCTGGCCGGCGCCTGATCAGCGCCGCACCTCAGTGCCGGATCGCCTTGACCAGCGTTGGCAAGGTCCAGCCGCCACCAGCGGCGATGCCGCGGCACATGCCGGTCGTGCTTGACGCCGTGTGCACGAAGCGCCGCCCATCCCACACCCATTCGTCGTGGCCCCAGCAGTCGCCGATGCCGCGCCCCTTGTGCGCCGCGCCGATGACGCCCTTGTCGTAATCGGTGCCCGATTGCGTCACCAGTTGCGGGGAGAATGGTGGCTTGCGATTGGCGACCCAGTAGCCGTGCCCTTCGTTGTAGGCGCCGCGCCAGCAGCGCGCCGAGACCAGCATCGTCGTCGACGTGAGCGGCGCGTAGGCGAACTTGCTTTCGCCGGTGGCGATTGCCTCGAGGTCGCCACAGTCCTCATTGCCGGCGGTCTTGCGCAATGTCGCCAGCAGGATCCGTTCGTCCTCCTTGCCTGGCGGCGCCAGCGCGCCCGCCGCGACCGGCGCCGCCGCGATCACCGGCGCCGGCAGCGGCGGCAACACGTCGCGCTCCGGCCTGCCGCCCTTGCGCATGGCGGCGCCCGGCGTGCCCAGGCGCCCCTGGAATTCATCCATCTTGAGCAGGACCGCCGACGCGCCCTTGCCCGACAAGCTCCAGGTGCGTCCGCCCGCGCGCCAGGCCACCTTGCCGCTGCCGGCCACCGCGCGCAGCAGCGCCTCGGTCTGGGAGGCGCTCAGGCTGCCGATCGACTCGTCGTCTTTGAGCTCGACCGTGCCGAGCGCGCGGCCGTCGACCTGCATCGCCAGCGTCGCGGGCAGGTCGACGCCGTCTTCGGCCTCGCCGAGCCGCAGCCGGCCGACGAACGGCTCGCCGGGGCCGGCCCTGCGTTCGAGCAGCACGGACAGCGGAGGATGGCGGCCGTCCTCCGCGTGGTAGCCGGCGGCGCGGCAGGTGCGGGTATTGTCGCAGGCGAGTTCCCAGTCGTGGTGCTGGAAAGACAGTTGCGGCAAGCCGGCCGCATGCAGCGGCATGGCGCAGTTGGCGGCGGCCAGGGCCGCCATCGGGATCAAGGGGAAGCGCATGCGCGAAGCGTCTTTCTGTCGTCGTTGGCAGGGGCGCAGATTTACCTTACGTAAGTCTGCGGGCGCATGGTAGTCTAACAACACTTCCCGCTTCCTGCTGCTGCATGACCCTCATCAAGTTCATCGAAATCATGGCGATCCTGGTCGGCGCGTTTTCCGGCTTCATCGAGGCGCGACGCAAGCGCATGGACCTGGTCGGGGTATTCACGGTCGCCTTCATCACCGCTTTCGGCGGCGGCACCTTGCGCGACATCCTGCTCGACAAGCGTCCCCTGTTCTGGGTCACCCACCAGGAGTATGCGATCGCGATCTTCGTGCTGGCGCTGGTGGCCTCGCCGCTGATCCGCACGCTGCGCCAGATCGTGTCCGAACGCCTGATCGTGGTGGCCGACGCGGTGGGACTGGGACTGTTCTCGATCGCCGGGACCTCGGCGGCGCTGGCGGCCGAGATGCCGATCTTCATCGCCTCGATGATGGGCGTGATCACCGGGATCTTCGGCGGCGTGCTGCGCGACATCGTCTGCAACGAAGTGCCGATGGTGTTCCGCGACGGCAAACCGTATGCGATCTGCGCCTTCCTCGGCAACTGGCTGTTCCTGTTGATGGGTAAATACGGCGTGTCGCACGACTTCGCGCTGTGGTCGAGCTGCCTGTTCATCAGTGGGCTCAGGCTGCTGACGTGGAAGTTCGATATGCGGATGGGGCGTTGACGACACTGCCGCCCGGGTAGTTACGTGAGTTAATTCAGCTCAATCACTACCAATACCACAGTGCTATATTCGCGCTCTGCCAATGAGGAGGAGCGCGCGCCCCGTTCCGCACGGAAGAAACTCGTGCGACGAGCAAACAAGGGCTCGACACCGATCATGAGTCGCTCTTTCACCCTACGGCACCTCCATCGGATCTTGCTCGTCTTCATCAATCTGCTGTCCACGATTCCGGCTGTGGCAAGCGACATTCGCGAACCAGGAAGAGACACCAGCATCATCGGAGAGTGGGAAATAAAATCCGTGCTGGATTATGCGACTATCTCCGTCGGCGAAGATCAGGCAAGGTCCTTGATCGGCAAGGACCTGATTATCAGTAGGGAAAAGATCGAACTCGGCAGTCGGGTTTGCTCCGAATCGAGCTTCCTTGCCGAGAGCGTGGAAACGAATATCGAGCTCCGGGAAAATGCGCGTACAAACAACGATAGACTGCGCTTGCCCAATCCCGTTACCGTCGTGGAGCTGAGTTGCGCCTACGCCTACATCAGGAACAAGAACAGGATCGTCCTGGCCTGGAACGGTGTCTTCTTCGACGCCATTCGTAAAAAGTGGCCGGGACCAACTACCCTCCCCCGCCAACCCTCGACCGGCACCAGATAGACAAGCGACACCCTGCACCGCTTGTCCGTCCGCGGCCGACCAGCCAGCTTACACCGCGTCCGCGCCCGTCTCGCCGGTACGAATACGAATCACCTGCTCCACGTTCTGCACGAAAATCTTGCCGTCGCCGATCTTGCCGGTGCGCGCGGCCTTGATGATGGCGTCGACCACCTGCTCTGCCATCGGATCGTCCACCACCACCTCGATCTTCACCTTCGGCAGGAAGTCGACCACGTATTCGGCGCCGCGATACAGCTCGGTATGGCCCTTCTGGCGGCCGAAACCCTTCACTTCGGTCACGGTCAGGCCGGTCACGTTCACCTCGGCCAGCGCTTCGCGCACTTCGTCGAGCTTGAACGGCTTGATCACGCAAGTAATCTGTTTCATGGTGTTGGTCCTTTCAAATACCAGGGTGAATCGGGGATGTTCGCCAGGTCGTCCAGCCACACGGTGGCCTCGGAATCGGATGGCGCACGCCAGTCGCCGCGCGGCGACAGCGAGCCGCCGTTGCCGACCTTCGGTCCGTTCGGCACGCAGGAACGCTTGAACTGGCTGGTCTTGAAGAAGCGGAACAGGAATATCCCCAGGTTCCGCTTGATGGCGCCCAGGTCATACTGGTTGCGCGTGCCAAGTTCCTCGGGCCAGCGGCCGGTTTCCCTGTCCTGCCAGGCCGAATACGCCAGGAAGGCCGTCTTGCTCGGCTTGTAGCCGTAGCGCAGCGTGTAGAACAGGTTGAAGTCCTGCAGCTCGTAGGGGCCGATCCGGTCCTGCGTGCTTTGCGCGGGCTTGTCGTCGTTGTCACCGCCCGGCACCAGCTCGGGGCTGATCTCGGTGTCGAGGATGTCGAGCAGCACCTGCGCCCGGTCGCCGACCACACTGCCGGTGTCGGCCACCCAGCGCACCAGGTAAGAGATCAGGGTCTTGGGCACGCTGGCGTTGACGTTGTAGTGCGACATATGGTCGCCCACGCCATAGGTGCACCAGCCCAGCGCCAGCTCGGACAGGTCGCCGGTGCCGATCACGATTCCGTTGTGGAAGTTCGCCAGGCGGAACAGGTGATTGGTGCGCTCGCCCGCCTGCACGTTCTCGAAGGTGATGTCGTACTCCGCCTTGCCCTCCACATAAGGGTGGCCGAGGTCCTTCAGCATCTGGATGCAGCTCGGGCGGATGTCGATCTCTTGCGCGCTGCAGCCCACCGCCGCCATCAGGTCGCGCGCCTGCCTGAGCGTGCGGCCGCTTGTCGCGAAGCCCGGCATCGTATAGGCCAGGATGTTGGTGCGCGGCAGGCCGAGGCGGTCCATGGCTTTCGCGCACACCAGCAGCGCATGGGTCGAGTCCAGCCCGCCCGAGACGCCGATCACCACTTTCTGGATGCCGCTCGAGGACAGGCGCTGGATCAGGGCCTGCACCTGGATGTTGTAGACCTCCGTGCAGCGCTCGTCGCGCCGCGCGCGGTCGGCCGGCACGTAAGGGAAGCGCTCGATCGTGCGCGCCAACGGCAGGGTGCTCGCCAACGGAAGGTCGAGCTCGAAGCCAATGACGCGGAAGTTCGCGACCTCGGCGGCATGGCGCCGCACCGACTGGGCGAAGGTGGTCGCCTTCATGCGCTCGGTCGACAGGCGGTCCAGGTCCACGTCGGCGTAGATGATGTGCGAATCGTCGGCGAAGCGCTCGGACTCGGCCAGCAGCTCGCCTTTCTCGTAGATCAGCGACTGGCCGTCCCAGGCCATGTCGGTGGTCGATTCGCCGCGCCCGGCCGAGGTGTACAGATAGGCCGCCATGCAGCGCGCCGACTGCTGGCCGACCAGCTGGTGACGGTAGCCGCTCTTGCCCACCACGACGTTCGAGGCCGACAGGTTGACCAGCACCGTGGCGCCGGCCATCGCCGCGAACGAGGATGGCGGCACCGGCACCCAGACGTCCTCGCAGATCTCGACGTGGAAGCGCAGCAGCGGCAGGTTGGCCACCTCGAACAGCAGGTTCGGGCCGAACGGCACCAGCGCGCCGAACAGGTCGATCTGGTCCACCGCCGCGCAATCCGCGGGCGTGAACTGCCGGGATTCGTAAAACTCGCCATAATTAGGCAGGAAACTCTTTGGCACCACGCCCATCACCTTGCCGTTCGCGATCACGACGCCGCAGTTGAACAGCATGTGGTTGACCCGCAGCGGCATGCCGATGACCATCGCCAGCGGCAGCGTCTTCGACTCCTCGACGATGGCCGCCAGGCCCTCGAGGCAGGCATCGAGCAGCGCGCGCTGGTGGAACAGGTCGTCGCAGGTATAGGCGGACAGGCCCAGCTCGGGGAAGGCGACCAGGGCCGCGCCCTGGCTTGCTGCCTGGCGCGCGAGCAGGATGGTCTGCTCGCTGTTGTACGCCGGGTCGGCGATCCGCACGCGCGGAATGGCCACCGCGACGCGGGCGAAATGGTGCGAATAGAGATTGAAGAATGGGCTGTTCATAAAATGATCTTCGCAGTGAGACAGGTCGAGGCTGCATCAGTGCCTGTCGTCACTCACCTCGTCAATGGAAGCAATTTTGAATTATCGCACGCATATCGTTTCCGATCTGTCCGAAGTAGGCCAGGCCTCCTGGGACGCACTGGTCCAGGCCCAGGCGGCGCCGACGCCGTTTCTCTCCTACGCCTTCCTGCATGCGCTGCACGCATCCGGCAGCGCCTCGCCAGACACCGGCTGGCAGCCGCAATTCCTGCTGCTGTTCGACGAGCAGGATGCGCTGGCCGCCGCCCTGCCCCTGTACGTCAAGGGCCACTCGTATGGCGAATACGTGTTCGACTGGGCCTGGGCCGACGCTTATCAGCGCCATGGGCTCGACTATTACCCCAAGCTCCTGAGCGCGATCCCGTTCACGCCGGTGGCGGGCGCACGCCTGATGGCGCGCGATGCCGATGCGCGCGCGGCCCTGGTCGACGTGTTGTGCGCCACCCAGCGGGCGACCGAGGTTTCGTCGACCCATGTGCTGTTCCCTCCCGAGGATGAGGCGCAACAGCTGCGCGACGCCGGCTTCCTGCTGCGCAGCGGCGTGCAGTTCCATTGGCTCAACGGGGGCTACCGCAGCTTCGACGATTTTCTCGCCACCCTCGAGCAGAAGAAGCGCAAGAACATCCGCGCCGAGCGGCGCAAGGTGGCCGAAGCCGGCGTGACGCTGCGCCGGGTGCGCGGCGTCGACGCCACGCGCGAGGATTGGATGCTGTTCAACCGCTGTTACCGCAACACCTACCGCGAACACCACTCAACGCCCTACCTCAACCTGGATTTCTTCCTGCGCATCGGGGAAACGATGCCCGACAATATCCTGCTCGTGATCGCGCAGAAGGAAGGCCGCGCGATCGCGGCCTCGCTGGTGATCCACGACGCGGACACGCTGTATGGACGCTACTGGGGCGCGCTCGAGCATGTGGCTTGCCTGCACTTCGAGACGGCCTACTATCAACCGCTGGAATTCTGCATCGAGCAGGGCATCGCCACCTTCGAGGGCGGCGCCCAGGGCGAGCACAAGATGGCGCGCGGCTTCCTGCCCACCCGCACCTGGTCGGCGCACTGGCTGGCGCATCCGTCGTTCGCGGATGCGGTCGAGCGCTTCCTGGAGCGCGAGGCGGACGGGATCGACGACTACATGGATGAGCTGAACGAGCGCAATCCGTTCCGGGCGCGCTGACGGGCGAGCGCGCTGGCCGCGTGCGGCGAAGGTCCAATGGCGGCGCGCGCCCTGCGCGCCTATTCTGCGGAAATGCCTCGCCAGCGGACGAAGCGCGAAAGGAGCCCACATGAACCCCGACTTCAACGGTGTGATCGAACTCGACGTGCGCGACTCCACGCCGGACTGGGAACCGTTCCTGGCCCGGCGCGCGCCGCAGGGCGCGCCTAACGTGCTGGTCATCCTGTACGACGACACCGGTCTGGCGGCATGGGAGCCCTTCGGCGGGCGCATCGAGATGCCGACGCTCAAGCGCCTTGCCGACGCCGGATTGACCTACTCGCAATGGCATACGACGGCGCTGTGTTCTCCGACGCGCTCGTGCTTCCTGACCGGCCGCAACCACCACCAGAACGGCTTCGCCACGATTTCCGAGGCCGCCAGCGGCTTCCCCGGCTATCACTCGCACGTGCCGCCGGAGTGCGCCACCATGGCCACGGTGCTGCGTGAGGCCGGCTGGAGCACCTTCTGGGTCGGCAAGAACCACAACGTGCCGGTCGACGAATGGACCATGGGCGCGTCGAAGAAGCGCTGGCCGCTGGCGATGGGCTATGACCGCTACTACGGCTTCATCGGCGGCGAAACCAACCAGTGGTATCCCGACCTGGCCGAGGACAACCACTACGTCGAGCCGCCCTACTCGCCGGAGGAAGGCTACCACCTGTCGAAGGACCTGGCCGACAAGGCGCTCGAATTCATCCGCGACTCGCGCCAGACCGAGCCGGACAAGCCCTGGTACCTGTGGTTCTGCCCGGGCGCCAACCACGCGCCGCACCACGCGCCCAGGGAATACATCGACAAGTACAAGGGCCGGTTCGACGACGGCTACGAAGCCTATCGCGAGTGGGCCCTCGCGCGCATGATCGACAAGGGCATCCTGCCGCAGGGCACCGCACTCACGCCGCTCAACCCGATGCGTGAAGACACGTTCAGCCAGCTCGACGCGGTGCGTCCGTGGGACACGCTGTGCGCCGACGAACAAGCGCTGTTCAGCCGCATGGCCGAAGTGTACGCCGCCATGTCCGAGTACACCGACGTGCAGATCGGCCGCATCGTCGACTACCTCGAGGAATCGGGACAGCTCGACAATACCCTGGTCATGTATTGCGCGGACAACGGGGCTTCCGGCGAGGGGTCGCCGAACGGCTCGATCAACGAAGGCAAGTTCGCCAACGGCTTCCCCGACGATATCGGCCAGAACCTGGCGATGCTGGACCAGCTGGGCACCCCGGCGACCTACAACCACTATCCGACCGGCTGGGCGGCGGCATTCTCGACCCCGTTCCGGATGTTCAAGCGCTACTCCTACCAGGGCGGCGTCGCCGATCCGCTCGTCATCTGCTGGCCCAAGGGCATCCGCGCGCGCGGCGAGGTGCGCCACCAGTACCATCACTGCACCGACATCGTGCCGACCATCCTCGAATGCTGCGGCGTGACGATGCCTGACACGGTCGACGGCGTGCCGCAGACGCCGCTGCCGGGCGTCTCGATGCGCTACTCATTCGATGACGTCGATGCTCCGACACACAAGGAAACCCAGTATTACGAGATGCTGGGCACCCGCGGCATCTGGCACCAGGGCTGGAAGGCGGTCACCGAACACGGCCCGTTCACCGACATCGGCAAGTTTGACCAGGATCGCTGGCAGCTTTTCCACACGGACGAAGACCGCTCCGAAGCGCACGACCTGGCCGACCAGCACCCGGAAAAAGTCGGGGAGATGGCCGCGCTCTGGATGAGCGAGGCGAAGAAATACCATGTGCTGCCGCTGTCCGACCTGGGCGTCATGGGCATCCTCAAGATGGAATTCAAGCCGCCCGTGCCGCCCAGCCGGCAGTATGCCTATTACCCGGGCACCAGCACCGTGCCGGAACACTCCGCCGCCAATACCCACGGCGTCTCGTTCAAGGTGCTGGCGGATGTCGAGTTCACCGCCGACAGCCAGGGCATCCTGTTCGCCCACGGTTCACGCTTCGGCGGGCATGCGCTGTACGTCAAGAACGGTAAGCTCATCTATGTCTACAACTTCCTCGGCATCCCTCCCGAGCAGCGCCTGGTCGGCGACGCGCCCCGCTCCGGCAAGCACGTGGTCGGCGTCGAGTTCATCAAGGAGAGGATGGGCGAATACAAGGAATCGTATGGCCCGGCGCGCCTGTACGTCGACGAACGGATCGTGGCCGAAGCGCCGATCCGCACGATGACGGGCCACTTCGCCATCACCGGCGAGGGCCTGTGCATCGGCTACGATTCGGGCGACGGCGTGTCGAACGATTACCGGCCCAAGTTCGCATTCTCGGGCGGCAAGATCAACAAGGTCGTGTTCGACGTCGGCGCCGACCTGTACGTCGACGTCGAGACGCACCTGGTCGCCGCCATGGCGCGCGACTGAGCCCGTTCGCCGGACCGGGAAGCCCGGCTTAGCGCTGCTTGTTGGTGACGTTGATGAAGTCCGACTTGCGGATCATCCCGTGCACGCCCTTGGTGCCGTCGACGACCTGGCTCACCTGGAAGTCCGAGGCGGCGCTCAGGTAGGCGAAGGCGGTGGCGCGGTCCATGCCCAGCACCTCGGTCAGGAAGCGGATCGATTCGCGCACCGCGTCCTTCATCGCTTCGTCGAGGTCGGGATTCAGGCCGATGGTCACCCAGTGCTCCGGCGTCTCGCCCATCGGACGGGTCAGGCTGCCGGAGCTCGACGGAATGTCGGCGTCGCCCTTCTTGAGCAGGGTGATGCGGAAGGTCGGACGCAGCGAATGCTCGAGCGCGGTCAGCGCGACTTCGCCGTCGCCCTGCACCATGTGCGGGTCGCCCGTATAGAAGTTGGCGCCCTTGACCAGCACCGGGAAGTAGACGGTGGTGCCGACGCCCAGGTCGTTGATGTCCATATTGCCGCCGTGCAGACCCGGCGGAACCGAATGCACCTTGTCGGTGGTCGCCGCGGCCACGCCCATCGTGCCCATGAACGGCGCGGTCGGGAACGTCACCTCGGTGCCGTCCTTGGTCTTCATCACGCCCTCCCATTTGCCGTCCTTGTCGCGGCGGATCGGGGTGAACACCGACACGTTGTGGTAGGCGGACGGGTTGGCCGCCGAGGCGTTCGCCAGCGGCTTCGGCGTCTCGGGGAACTCGCCCGGCAGCGCGCCCTTGCCGTGGCGGTTCGACACGACGCCATACGGCACGCGCGGCACCGCCGACAGCAGTTCCACCTTCAGCACGTCGCCCGGTTCGGCGCCCTGGATCTCGACCGGTCCGGTCACGATGTGCGGGCCGTCCTTGTAGAAATCATGGGCCATGTTCGAGCCGGTGATGGCGACCGCGTCCTTGAGCACCATATTCGCCGGAATGCCCTTGCTGCCGAAATACTTGACCGGATCGCGGCCCTGGTCTTCCACCAGGCCCTCGTGCGACAGCGTATCGAACACGATCGTGGCGCCCGATGGAATCGACAGCACCGGCTTGGTCGCCGCATTCGGCAGATAGCCCCACTGGATCGTTTCCACGGTCGACGGCACGTAATAGACCTCATGCTGCGTGCCGGGCAGGACGATGCGGCCGGGCTTGTCGGCCAGCGGTTGCAAGGGGAAGCCCGCATCGGCCGCTTGTGCGGATGCGGCAAGCGGGGCCATGCCTGCGATGGCGAGTGCGGTCAGAAGGAAGGTGGTGCGAAACTTCATGGTGGCTCCAAAGTAGAACTGTTTAGCAAGAACCTGCTAAACAGCAACAATCATGCCAAACCATTTCAGAGCTTTCTTGCGGAAAACGCACTATGGCAGTGCACTACCTGTGTCATCAAACGGCGAAGTATTCCAATACGATGCACATTCGTCTATACAAATACGTCGGGGTTGCGATAAATGATACCGATGAAAAAAAAGCTGGTCCGCGGTACGGATCCAGCTTTTCATGCATGCCGCCGACGATCTCGCGGCAGTCGTATTTAGTTCCAGCCTCCCGCATTGCTGCGGAAATCTTCCTGGAACGGCTTGCCGGCCTCAGCCTGCTTGCGAATGATGCTCCTGGCGCGGCTGCCGGCGGCAGCGACGAGGGCATTGACGATCTTTTTCACGTTCTGACTCCTGGATTGCACCGCCGGCAACGACGGCGCCTACGATAACGATGGCTATGCAAGGGTTATATAGGCGACCCGGACGAACTTCCAATTCCGAGTAGCAATATCAGACATCAGCTCCGTGAATGTTAATCGAGCTGCCTCTGTAGCCAGCTATGGATCCCATCGAGGGAACGGAATTCGGACACCGAGCGGCAGGCGATGTGCGGGTGGCGCGCTTGCAACATGCGCGCCAGCGCGGCGCCCGGCCCCAGTTCGAGCGCGACTGTCACGCCCGCCTCCTGGCAGGCGTCCATGCAGTCCTTCCAGCGGATCGGCTCGGCGATCTGGCGCGGCAGCTCGCGCATGGCCTTCTGCGCATCGATAACCGGCTCGGCCGAGATGCCGGACACGACCGGAAACGCCGGCGCCGCCCAGCGCTGCCTCTCCAGCAGCGCCGCGAACGGCGCCACGGCGCCCTGCAGCAACGGCGTGTGCGAGGCCACGGCCACCAGCAGCACGGTGGCGCGCCCGCCGGCCGCCAGTGCAGCCCCCGCCAGCGCCTCGCCCAAGGCGGCGGGGCCGCCGGCCACCAGCGCATCGTCACCGGTCACGATCGCGGGATAAAAGCCGAAGCGGGCCAGCAGTCCCTCCACGCTCCCATCCGGCATGCCGGACAGCGCGACCATCGCCTGCGCCGCCCCGCCTTCCAGGCAGGCGTCCATCATCCGCGCGCGTTCGATGGCCAGCGTCACCGCCTCAACCGGATCGAGCGCGCCGGCGACGCCATAGGCCGACAATTCGCCGATGCTGTAGCCGGCCACCAGCGCCGGTTCCGGCAGCCGGGCGCGCAAGGCGGTCCACATCGCCAGGGTCGCCGCGACGATGGACGGCTGCGCGACGCGGTTGGTAAACCGTTCTTCGCTCTCCACCGCAGCGCGCAGCAGCGGCGCCAGCTGCGGGTCGCCGAACCATGCGTCCAGCAGGCGGCTGGCGCCAGGGTCCAGGCGCGCCAGCTCGAACATGCCGGCATGCTGGGCGCCCTGCCCCGGGCACAGGATGGCGAGCCGTCCCGCCATGCTAGTTCACCGTCACGGCCTGCAGCAGGCAGGCGGCGCCCAGCAGGTCGGCCGCGCCGCCCGGCGACAGGCGGCTGGCGACGAAGGCGCGGTGACAGGCCAGCGCCCGCGCTTCCCAGTCGGGGCTCGCGGTGCCGCCGCATGCGACAAAGGCGCGCGCGCGGCGCCGCACGCCCAGGGCGCCTTCGATCCCGCCGCGGTGATAGACATTGGTGTCGCTGATGTGGGCCATCAGGGCGAACAGCGCATCGATGCGCGCCTCGCGCATGCCGCGGCCCTCGGCCAGCGTGCGGCGCAGCGCCGGCAGGCCGACCGCGAACACCGAGGGAAAGCCGCGCGCGCCCTCCTCGCGCGCGCCGCTGGCGGCGTAGGCCAGCCGCGCCTGGGCGCCGTTCGAGGCGGCGCCGGCGTCGATGCTGTGGGCGCCGAGCTCACGGCCCCAGCATTGCAGCAGCATGGCCTGCACCGCGGCCGCCGTCAGCGGGACGCCGCGCGCACGACAGCGCCCGATCGCGGCGCACAGCATGCCGAGACAGAAGATGGCGCCGCGGTGGGTGTTGATGCCGGCGGTGGCGCGCAGCATGCGCGCTTCGGCATCGATGCCGAGCCGCTTGAGCGCGTGGAACGGCGCGTCATCCACGCCGGCCCGGGTGATGTCCAAAAAATAGCGGCGCAGCGCGAACATGCTGCGCATGAAGGTCGCGGCCGTCATGTCGGCGTGGCTGCCGTTGTCGACGAGAGAGACCAGGCCCGGTTTCGGATACAGGACCAGTTCGGCGTACAGGCTGCGCACGGCCAGGCGAGCGATGCGTTGGGCAAAGGCGCGCGCGCCGGCGGCAGCCGGCAGGCGCGGCGCCGGCGTCGGGTGCAGGGCGATCAGTTCGGGCACGTCTCTTCCTCCAGCGTCGCGATCAGTTCTTCGGGCAGCACCAGCGCGATCCGGTGCAGTCCCTTGGTCAGCACCCGCGTGCCGGGGGCGCCGGCAAACGCCGCGCGCAGCTCCTTCCAGGCCACCGCGCGGCCGTCGGGAAACACCACTTCGCCATCGAGCGGCAGGATGCCCGCGTGCCAGGCCAGCAGGTCCAGCCCCTTCATCAGCTGGCGCCGGCTGGTGGGCTGCAGCAGCACGTCGATGTCGGAATGCGGCGTCAGGTAGTACTGGCCGGTCAGCGCCGCCAGCGCCACCGAGCCATACACCGCCAGGCTCACGCCGGCGTCGGCGGCCTGGCTTTCGAGCAGGGCCAGGCTGTCGCGCCACTGCTCCGGCACCGCGTCCAGGGCCGCGACCAGCGGCAAGGCGCGCGTGCGCCGGCCAATATCGGATAGCTCGACCCGGCAGCCGAACTTCAGCTTGCCGCCCTCTTCAAGGCGCGGCGGCAGCGGAAAGCCGATCGCCACCTCGTTCGCCGCCATCCCGGCCTCGGCGCGCCGCACCACGGCCGGCCAGCCGCCGTCGCGCCAGCGGTCGAGCGCGGCCAGCGCCGCCTCGGGCGCGCCGGCGCGCACGCGCTGCCAGCCGCGGTGCGTCAGCCAGACCAGGTCATGCCGCGCGAACATGGCCGCCACTCCTGACCGCCTCGGCCACCGGCTGCGCCATCAGGCGCCCGCCGCGCTCGCGTCCCAGCGCCATGCGCCGGTCTTCGTCCGTGGCGTCGCGCAGCGCGCGCACCAGCTGCGCGGCGAGATCGTCTTCCCAGATGCCGTGCAGGCCGCCCATGCGCAGGTAGTTTTCGGGGCCCGGCGCGAACACCGGATTGTCCCGAGCCAGCTCGGTCAGGCGTTCTTCGGGCACCTTGGTGATGCGCGCCATCGCCGGCAGGCCCATCACGCGGATGGTCGACTGCGGCAGCGCATAGCAGGCGCTCGCGATCAGGCCGCTGGTGATGAAACCGCCCGACAGCGCCTGGTCGTACACCAGGCCGATCACGGTATGCCCCTGGCGGCGCGCCAGGTCGACGCACTTGCCCAGGTGGGCCATGAAGCTGTTAATGCCCAACATCTCGTCGCGATGGCGCAGGCGCTGGCCCTGCGTATCGACCAGGATCAGGATCGGCCGTCCCGGATGCTCCCGCACGGTCTGGAGGATCGCCTGCGCCTGGGCCAGCGCGATCTCGATGCCGATCGGCGTGTGGCCGGTGGTGCCGATCACGGCGAACGGCTGGCCGTCGACCTGCGCCGTGCCCGATAAAAAGTTGTCGCGTTCGACGATCTCATGACCGCCCGGGAAAAGCTGGGTTGTAAGTAGTTGCCAATCCATTGTCAGTCTCCGCTTGTGGCGCGGTATTGCGCCGCCATGTCGAGGAAGGCGTCGGCTTCCAGCATCGGCACCTTTGCGGGTTCCGGCACGCCGAGCTGCCGCCACACTTCCATCGGTTCTTTCAGACCGTCGGCGTCGCGCAGGCGCCGCGCCAGCATGGCCTGCTCGGCCAGCAGGCCTTCGAGGGTCAGGCGCACTTCGCCGCCACGCAGCTCGGCGATCGCCGCGATGGCGGCCGCGCGGAAGGCTTGCGACTCGCCCGCCACCAGCACCTGGCAATCGCCCAGCAGGTAGCGGTGCTTGCCGCCCGTGGTGCGCCAGACCAGCGCACGGTCGCGCGAATCGAACTCCTCGACCCCGTTGGCGGTCTCGATCACCTCGGGGCCGGACATCGCCAGCCGCCCTTCCTCGGACATGATGACGGTGTTGGCGCAGCGCGCCGCGATGCCCATGCCGCCGAAGCAGCCATTGGCGCCGCCCACCACCGCCACCACCGGGATGCCGGCGGCGCGCACATCCAGCATGGCGCGCATCACTTCCGACACCGCGATCAGGCCGGCATTGGCCTCGTGCAGGCGCACCCCGCCCGATTCCAGCAGCAGCAGCACCGCGTGCGCATGCTCGTCGATCGCGCGGCGCAGCATGCCCACCAGCTTGGCGCCGTGGACCTCGCCCACCGCGCCGCCCATGAAGCCGCCCTCTTGCGCGGCCCCGAACACCAGCTTGCCATCGAGCTTGCCGCGGCCGACGACGACGCCGTCGTCGAACGACACCGGCGCATCGAGCTGGGCCAGGTGCGGACTCGCCACCCGTTCGCCCGGCGGCAGGAATTCCTCGAAGCTGCCGGGGTCGAAGATCGCCGGAATGCGCTGGCGCGCCGTCAATTCCTGGTAGCTGCTCATACTGCGCCTCCGGTCAGGGACTCCACCGCCTGGTCGAGCCGCAGGCTGACCACGGCCGGCGTGGCCCCCATGTCGTTGATGCTGATGCGCGCGTCGGCGAGACTCCAGCGATCGTGAAAATCGGCCATCACGGCCTGCCAGGTGGCGCCGAAGCCGACGGCCGCGGTGCGCACCTCGATCTCGCACGCGCCCTGCAAGGGCGACGGCTCGATCAGCACCTCGAGATTGCCCGAGCCGACCACGCCCACCAGCTGCGGCATGCCGGCCAGGGAACGCCTGCCCTGCTCGAAACGGTATTTCAACGTTTCCATGGTTGTTTCCTCACCAGTTCCTGAAGCGCTTCGGCGGGTCGTACAAGCCGCCGGATGCGCGCACCAGGCCCTTCATGTTCTTGGCGGCCAGCAGGTCGCGGGTCGCCATTCGTTTGTCGATGCCGAGGTCTTCGGGGCGCTGGACGATGCCGCGGTCGCGCAGGTTCTCGACCATGCGCTTGTCGCGCCCCATGCCGACCGGCGTATAGCCGGCCACGCCGCGGATCGCCTGCTCGCGTTCTTCCTCGGTGCGGCACAACAGCAGGTTGGCGATGCCCTCTTCGGTCAGGATGTGGGTGACGTCGTCGCCATAGATCATCACCGGCGGGATCGCCATGTTCGCCTGCTCGGCCAGCTGCCAGGCGTCGAGCTTTTCCACGAACGCCGGCGCCATGTGCTCGCGGAAGGTCTCGACCATCTGCACCACCAGCTTCTGCCCGCGCGGGATCACGTTGCGGCCCTGCCGCGCCTGTTCGCCGGCCTTGAGCCAGGCCTTGCTCGGGTGGCGCCGGCCGCGCGCATCGGCGCCCATGTTCGGCGCGCCGCCGAAGCCGGCGATGCGGCCCAGGGTCGCGGTCGACGAATTGCCCTGCAAGTCGATCTGCAGGGTCGAGCCGATGAACATGTCGCAGGCGTAGTGGCCGGCCGCCTGGGAGAACGCGCGGTTGCTGCGCATCGAGCCGTCCGGCCCGACGAAGAACACGTCCGGCCGCGCGCCGATGTATTTTTCCATGCCCAGCTCGGAGCCGAAGGAGTGCACCGATTCCACGAAGCCGGCTTCGATCGCGGGAATCAGCGCCGGGTGCGGGTTCAGGGCCCAGTGGCGCGCGATCTTCCCCTTCAAGCCAAGATCGGCGGCATAGGTCGGCAACAGCAGCTCGATGGCGGCGGTGTCGAAGCCGATGCCGTGGTTCAGGCGCTCGATTTCGTACTCGGCATAGATGCCCTTGATCGCCATCATCGCCATCAAGACCTGGATCTCGGAGATCAGGGCCGGATCGCGCGTGAACAGCGGCTCGATGTAGTACGGAGTCGGCGACTGCACCACGTAGCCGACCCAGTCGCCCGGGATGTCGACGCGCGGCAGCTTGTCGACGATCTGGTTGACCTGGGCGATCACGATGCCGCTCTTGAAGGCGGTCGCTTCGGCGATGGCCGGCGTGTCCTCGGTGTTCGGGCCGGTGTACAGGTTGCCCTCGCGGTCGGCCATCTCGGCCGCCACCAGCGCCACGCGCGGCGTGAGGTCGATGAAGTAGCGCGCGAACAGCTCCAGGTAGGTGTGGATCGCGCCGATATTCAGCTTGCCGGTCTGCGCCAGCTTGGCCAGGCGGCCGGCCTGCGGGCCGGAGAACGAAAAGTCCAGCTTCGAGGCGATCCCCTTGTCGAACACGTCGAGGTGCTCCGGCAGCGACAGCACCGACAGCAGCATGTGCAGGTCATGCACGCGGCCGGTGTCGACTTTCGTCAATGCCTTGCCCAGGAAATCGGCCTGCTTCTGGTTGTTCCCCTCCAGGCAGACCCGATCGCCCGGCTCCAGCACGGCATTGAGCAGGTCGACGATGTGCGCGGCCTGGACGATCTTGCCGTCCAGCGCCCCGCCGAGCGCCGCCTGGACCCGTGCCAGGCGATCGCCGCGGTTGCGTTGCTGGGTAGTCCAGCGGCCTTCAGCTTGATTCATGAGATTTCCTGTTATTGCAAAATATGTGTGCCCTCAGAACACCACGAACAACACCCACAGCACGAGCGGCGCCACCAGGGTGACGATGCCGCCATAGATCATCAGCTGCCGTAGAAAGACGTCGCGGTCGATGTGCTGGGCGCTGGCCAGGACCAGCGCGCCGTTGGTCGAGAACGGGCTGACGTCGACGATGGTCGAGGCGACCGCCATAGCGGCGATGAAGCCGATCGGATCGACGCCGGTGCCCGAGGCCAGGAACGGCACCGCCAGCGGGATCAGGGAGCCCAGCACCGCGGTCGAGGAAGCGAAGGCCGAGACGATCGCGCCGACGAACAGCAGCAGCAGGGCCACGGTCAGTGGCGAAGCCAGGCTGGCGGCGCTGTCGCCGACCCAGGTGATGGTGCCCATCTTCTGCATCACGCCGACATAAGTGCTGACGCCGACGATCAGCATGATCTCCGGCCACGACACCTGGCCGATGGCGCGTTTCTGCACCTGCGGCGACAGGATCGAGATGAGCAGGCCGATGGTGATGGCCACGAAACCGATGTCGAGCTTGTACAGCAGGGTCAGCACGGCCAGCGCGATCAGGCCGACCACGGTGAACATCTGGTGGAAGGTCGGGCCTTCGTTCAGGTCGACGCCGGCATGGCCGGCCGCGCTGCCCGAGCCGGTGGCGCTCACGGCGCCGACGGCCGCGCTCGAACGTTCCTTGGTCAGGCGTTCCTCGCTGGCCGATTCATTCTCGGCGTCGCCATAGATCTGCGGGCCCTGGGCCGCCACCGCCACCGGCGGACCGAACGGCGAGACCGGCAGGCCCTTGCCCGAGCGTTCGGCCTTCGGCACCTGCTGGCGCATCAGCTTGGCGCCGCCGAAGGCGAAGAACAGCAGCACCGACACCGCCAGGTTGACGCCCAGGCTGGTGAAGGCGGTGGTCAGCGGCGAGATCGGCAGCCCCGCTTCCATCACGACCTTGTTGGTGATGCCCCCGTAGATGCTGATCGGCGAGAAGCCGCCGCCCTGGGCGCCGTGGATCACCAGCAGGCCCATCATGAGGGGATTGATCTTGTACTTGGCCGCGAAGCCGAGCGCGATCGGCGCGATGATCGCCACCGCCGCCGGGCTGACCGCGCCCACCGAGGTGAGCAAGGCGGTGATCGCGAACATGACCCAGGGGATGGCCGCGATGCGCCCGCCGACGGCGCGCACCGCGAGCCGCACCAGCCAGTCGATGGTGCCGTTGTTCTGGGCCTGGGCGAACAGGAAGGTGATGCCGACCAGGGTCAGGAACAGTTCGGCCGGGTAGCCGGACATGATGGCCTTGGTTTCCATGCCGGCGATCAGGGTGCCGACCAGGAAGGCGCCGACGAAGGCGATGACGCCCATATTGATGGGCATGGCGGTGGCGACGATGAACATCAGCGCCAGGACGCAGATTGCAATGACATGAGAGGACACGGCGAGGCTCCTTCGAGGTGCGGCGCCGGCTCCAACCGGTGTGGCCGCGGGTGGTACGTCTCCAGTACATGATCCCGTGCGGGCCATGCTCTTAGTTACGCTCTTGAGTCGGGCTCTTGGTGAGCTATTTGTGCTGCCAAGTTAACCGCGATTGGACTGGAGATCAATTACGCCCGGTCGGAAACGTTTACTGTCAGCGAAACTGTCGACCTAAAAGTTGGCCCGGATGCTGCGCTGCGGTATCAGGCGCTCCTGTGCTTGAGCATGCGGCACACGGCCGCCAGCGCCAGCAGATTGGGGTCGCGTTCCCGCACCCGCAAAAAGCTCAGGCCGATGGTCTGTTGCATGTGATAGTCGGCTTTCAGGGGGATCAGCTGCACCTTGTCGCCGAAGGCATTGCGCACCCGGCCCGGCAGCAGGGTGTAGCCGATGCCGGCCGCCACCAGGTTCATCAGCGAGAAGATGTCGCCCACGCGGGTGACGATGGTCGGCGCATAGCCGGCGATGCGGAAGGCTTCCTGGAAACCGGTGAGGGTCACGAAGCCATCCTTCAGGCACACGAATTTCTCGGACGCGCAGGCGCGCAGGTCGACTTCCTTCATCTTCGCGTAGGGCGAGCCGGCCGGCGCGGCGAAGAACACGTCGTCCTCGAACAGCGGGATCGATTCGATCTCGGGATCGGGATCGGGCATCCCCATCAGCGCCGCGTCGATCGCGTTCTGCTTCAGCTTGTGCAGCAGCTCGGCGTTCGAGCCCAGCACCAGCTCGGTCTCGATCTCCTGCTTGCGCAGCTTGATGCCGATGATGACCTCGGGGATCGCCCCCGTCGTCAACGAATACAGCGAGCCGATCCTGAGATGGTCGGCCGAATAGCCGGCCGCCGAGCGCGTGGCGGCGATCCCGTCCGCCATCAGCTTGACCACTTCGCGGCTGACATCGGCCAGCACCTGGGCCGCCTCGTTCGGGATCAGGTTGCGGCCCTGCAGGCTGAACAGCTGGCAGCTCATGCCCTCCTCGAGCGAGTGCAGCGCGCGGTGCACGCTCACCGCGCTGATGTCGAGCATGCGCGCGGCGGCGTTCAGGTTGCCGCCTTCCATATAGGCCAGCAGGATCTCGAGTTTGCGGAAGGTGATGTCGTCGCTGATCTGGCTGCGCATGGGGGCCCTTATGAAGATGAACCTTGAATGAACCTTGCGAGGATACCGCGCTCTTCAATCCGGCGCCAATGCAGGCTGCATGCCGCCCTGGACGAACAGGCTCGGCGAGCTGTCGGCGTACTCGCGCAGCACGTCCCACACCACCTTCACGCGGCGCAGGCGATACAGGTCGGTCGGCGCCGCCAGCCAGAACGAGCGCTCGGCCGAAAAACCCGGCAGCACCGGCACCAGCCGGCCATCGTCCGGCACCGCATAGGGCGGCGCCATCATGAGGCCCATGCCCAGCGACGCCGCCTCGATCTGCGCCGTCATGCCCGAGCAGCACATGCGCCGGCGCGGCGTGAAACCCAGCTCGTTCAGGTACGACAGCTCGCGGCTGGCGAGACGGTCCTGCACGTAGTCGACGAAGTCGTGGCGCGCCAGGTCGGCCTGGGTGCGGATGGCCGGATGGCGCGCCAGGTAGCTCGGGGCCGCATACAGGTAGAAGTGGAACGAGGCCAGGCGCGTGACCACGTAGCGGCCGGTGGTGGGCGGATCGAGCATCACGCCGAGATCGGCCTCGCGGTTGGCCAGGTTGGCGAAGCGCGGCAGCGCCAGCAGGTCGATCTGCAGGTCCGGGTGCTGGTCCAGCAGGCCGACCAATAGCGGCGCCACGACCTTCACGCCGAATACTTCGGGCACTCCGAGCCGCACCACGCCGTGGGCCGCCACCTCGGCCCCGCCGATCTGCTCGGCCGCCGCCAGCGCCGCCCCTTCCATCGCCTCGGCGTGCGGCAGCAGGGCCAGGCCGACCTCGGTCAGCTCATAACCCTCGCGCGAGCGGTCGAACAGGGTCGCGCCGAGCTGGGTCTCGAGCCGGTCGATGCGGCGCGCGACGGTCGTGTGCTCGACGTCGAGGCGGCGCGAGGCGCCCGACAGGGTGCCGGCGCGGGCCAGCTCGAGAAAGAATCGTAAGTCCGTCCACTCCGGAAGCGTATTCATGAGAGTACCTCGACAAACCTACTGCGCGTTGCCAGGGCGGCCTGCGATGCTCGCCGTACTGCTCGTACGGCTGCGCTTCTCGGCCGCCCTGGCTGCCGCTCGCTACGGTTTTTCGAGGTACTCATGAGATCGCTTGTCAGATATCAAGATGACACATTGTGCGCTCGTGCACATTCCCTCTGCAAGCAATTTACCGACGATGTCTGCAGTGGCACAGAAATGGTGCGCTGCGGCATCTGTCCCTAGGAAAGCTCACAACGCGGGCCGGCAAGCGGGCTGTGCATTCATGCACAACGGGGTGGGCGATTGTTGACTATTCAACCAAACCCGACCTTGGCACACTGCCTGGCATGCGCTCGATCGCACGTATGCTCGATTGCATGCCATACCAAAAATGAGGAGACTAGAATGCGTCTGACCAGGAACAAGATGAAGCTGCTGAATCAGTCCGCCGCCGCCCTGCTGGTGCTGTCCGGCGGATCGATGGGCGTGGCACAGGCCCAGGATGCGGCCGGCACGCCGGCCGCTTCGCCAACCGAGGAAAACGTCTCGAAAGTGGTGGTCACCGCGCGCCGGCGCGAGGAGACCCTGCAGGATGTCCCGGTCTCGGTCACCGCATTCAGCGCCGACCAGCTGTCCAAGCAGGCCGTGCCCGACGTGACCGCCCTGGCCCTGGCGCTGCCGAACACCACCCTCAAGGCGTCGCGCGCCACCAACACCACGCTCACCGCCTTCATCCGCGGCGTCGGCCAGGCCGATCCGCTGGCCGGCTTCGAATCCGGCGTCGGCATCTATATCGACGACATCTACCTGGCCCGCCCGCAGGCCGCGGTGGCCGACATCTACGACGTCGAGCGCATCGAGGTGCTGCGCGGCCCGCAGGGCACGCTGTACGGCCGCAACACCATCGGCGGCGCCGTCAAGTACGTGACCCGCAAGCTCGGGCCGCAGCGCGACGTGCGCGTGCGCGCCACCGTCGGCGAGTACGGCCAGAAAGAAGCCGTGGTCACCGCCAGCACCCCGCTCACCGACACCGCCCGCCTGGGCGCCACCGTCGCCCGCTTCAAGCGCGACGGCTTCGGCGACAACCTGTTTACCGGCAAGGGCAACTACGACAAGGACGTCACCGCCGGCCGCGTCTCGGCCGAGTTCACGCCCAGCCAGGACCTGTTCATCCGCCTGGCCGGCGACTTCACGCAGGACGACTCCAATCCCAAGAACGGCCATCGCCTGATCGTGGGCCGCACCAGCGGGGCGCCGATCCTGCCGGACGTGTTCGACACGCGCGCCAACCTCACCAAGGCGCTGGGCCGCGACCAGGAAGTGCGCGCCTACGGCGGCTCGGCCACCATCGAATACCACGTCAACGACGAATGGAGCGTGAAGTCGATCACCGCCGCGCGCGAAGACAAGTCGTGGGCGCCGATCGACTTCGACGCCCTGCCCGTTGTGGACATGGAGGTGCCGGCGCTGTACACCAACCGCCAGTTCAGCCAGGAGCTGCAGGTGACCTACAACGGCCCGCGCCTGCAGGGCGTGGCCGGCGTCTACTACATGGACGCCAATGCCTTCAACGAGTTCGACACCATCCTGGCCGGCGCCGTGCCGACGTCCACCTATACCATGGGCGACATCGACACCAAGGCCTGGGCCGCCTACTTCGACGGCAGCTACAACCTCACCGACACCCTGAGCCTGTCGCTGGGCGGGCGCTACACGGTCGACAAGCGCGAAGCCGACGTGCTGCGCCAGATCTACTTCGGCCTGGCCGGCTCGCCCCAGATGGGCAACCCGGGCGCGCTCCTGTTCCGCACCGACACCGACCTGCGCAATGGCCTGCTGGAGCGCGAAGACAAGAAATTCACCCCGCGCGTGGCCGTCAACTGGAAGATGAACCCCGACCACAACGTCTACGCCTCGTATTCCGAAGGCTTCAAGGGCGGCGGCTTCGATCCGCGCCTGAACGTGGTCGGCACCCGCATTCCGCTCGACGTCGCCCGCGCCGGCTATGCGCCCGAAACCATCGAGACCTATGAGCTGGGTCTCAAGTCGGCCTTCAACGGCGGACGCATCACCACCAACGCCGCGCTGTTCTACAGCGACTACCAGGACGTGCAGATTCCCGGCTCGATCGCGGTCGACACCAACGGTGACGGCCGCGACGACAGCTTCGCCGGCGTGACGACCAATGCCGGCAAGGCCGAGATCAAGGGCGCCGAGCTGGAAGCGATCGCCAACATCACGCCCAACTTCATGATCGCCGGCATGGTCAGCTACATCGACGCCAAGTACAAGGAATACATCGTGGCGGGCGTGAACGTGGCCGGCCAGCGCATCTTCCAGAACACGCCGAAGAACTCGGCCAACCTGCGCGCCAACTACGACATTCCGCTGCCGCTCATGGGCCACAACGGCCGCATCTCGCTGATCGGCAGCTATTCGTACAAGGGCGCCACCGCCCAGTTCGAGACGCCGTCGATCCTCGACCAGGAGTCGTACCGGATCTGGGATGCATCGATCGTGTGGACCCGTCTAGATGGCAAGGTGCGCGCCGGCCTGCATGGCAAGAACCTGGGCGACGAGCACTACAAGACCGCCGGCTACCTGTTCCCGACCCTGGGCAACGAAGGCACGGTCACCGCCTTCTACGGCAACCCGCGCACGGTGTCGGCGACGCTGGAGCTGCGCTTTTAAGAGCAAACCCGCTGCAGCGAGCGAAGCCACCCGAAAGGCCCGCTGCAGCAAACGAAGCCACCCGAAAAACCAGCGGCGGCATCGAAGCCGCACGTCATCCCCGCGCAGGCGGGGACCCCAGTTCTTCACCAGCGTCGCAAACGTCAAAAAAATCGAACACTGAACAGGAACCGCCGCGTGCCAACCAGCTCCCCCATCACCTACACCAGCAGCGACGGCCTCGCCCTCTACGCACGCGATTACCACGGCGCAGGCGGCCCGGCCCGCCTGCCCGTGATCTGCATCCACGGCCTCACCCGCAACTCGCTCGACTTCGACGAACTGGCCCCGCAGGTGGCCGGACTCGGACGCCGCGTGCTGGCGGTCGACGTGCGCGGCCGCGGCCACTCGGCGCGCGACCCGAACCCGGCCAACTACACGCCGCTGGTGTACGCCGCCGACGTGGTGGCCCTGATGCATGCGCTGGGCATCGCGCGCGCCGTCTTCATCGGCACCTCGATGGGCGGCCTGATCACGATGACCCTGGCCGCGCAGCGCCTCGACCTGGTGGCCGGCGCGGTGCTGAACGACATTGGCCCGGTGCTGTCCCCGCGCGGCCTGGAGCGCATCGCCGGCTACGTCGGCAAGCCGGCCACGTTCGCCAACTGGGACGAGGCCACCTGCTACGTCCGCGACATCAATGCCTGCGCCTTCCCCGCCAATCCGGACACCGAATGGAACAAGTGGGCCCAGCGCGCCTTCGAACAGCGCGACGACGGCCTGTTGTGCGCCCGCTACGATCCCGGTATCGCCCACAGCCTGCAAAACGGTAGACTTCCTCCAACCTCGCTGGCCTTGCGCATGGCTTTCCGGCGCCTGACGCGGCATCGCCCCACCCTGATGATCCGGGGCGAATTGTCCGACCTGGTCGAGCTCGAGCAGGCGGCCTGGATGCGCAAGGCGGCCCCCAGCCTGGCCTATACCGAAGTGCCGAACGTCGGCCATGCGCCGATGCTCACCGAACCGGAAGCCTTCGAGGCGATCGGCGCTTTCCTGGCGCGGGTCCCTTAATTAAAACAAGGAGACACACGATGCAGCACCTGATCAAACCCCTCGCACTCTCCCTGGCCCTCGCCTTCGCGGCCGGCGCCGCCCCTGGCGCGCTGGCGCAAGGCAAGGAATTCAAGGTCGCCCTCATCGCCGGCAAGACCGGCATCATGGAATCCTATGCGCGCGAGACCGAGGCCGGCTTCATGCTCGGCCTCGAATACCTGACCGGCGGCACCATGACGATCAATGGCCGCAAGATCAAGGTGATCGTCAAGGACGACCAGAGCAAACCGGATCTCGGACGCACCCTGCTGGCCGAGGCCTATGGCGACGACCGGGTCGACATCGCCGTCGGCACCACTTCGTCCGGCTCGGCGCTGGCCATGCTGCCGGTGGCCAAGGAATACAAGAAAGTCCTGATCATCGAACCGGCGGTGGCCGACGCCATCACCGGCGACAAGTGGAACAAGTACATCTTCCGCACCGCGCGCAGCTCGATGCAGGATGCATTGGCCGCCGCCAGCACGCTCAAGGGCGGCAGCGTCGGCTTCCTGACCCAGGACTACGCCTTCGGGCGCGATGCGATCAAGGCCGGCAAGGAAGCGCTGGCCGCCACCGGCAGCAAGGCCAGGGTGATCCACGAAGAATACGCGCCGCTGGCGACGACCGACTTCACCGCCGCCTCTACGCGCCTGTTCGACGCCTTGAAGGACAAGCCGCAGCCACGCATCCTGCAGATCGTCTGGGCCGGCCCCAATCCGATGAACAAGATCGCCGACCTCAAGCCGGAACGCCATGGCATCGTGCTTTCCCCCGGCGGCAACATCCTGCCGGTGATGAAGACCTGGAAGAACTTCGCCGGCACCGAAGGCACGATCTATTATTACTACGGCTTCCCGAAGAACAAGATGAACGACTGGTTCGTCGCCGAACACCTGAAGCGCTTCAAGGCCCCGCCCGACATGTTCACGGCCGGGGGCATGGCGGCGGCGGGCGCGGTGGTGGCGGCGCTGACCAAGGTCCCGGACGGCAATGGCGACAAGATGGTGGCGGCGATGGAAGGCATGAGCTTCGAGACCCCGAAAGGCACGATGACCTTCCGCAAGGAAGACCACCAGGCGATCCAGCCGATGTACCACTTCCGCATCAAGAAGGACCAGAAGAACGAATGGGACTTGCTGGAACTGGTGCGCGAAATCCCGGCCAGCGAACTGCCGCTGCCGGTGAAGAACAAGCGCTGACATGACGGCGCCCCCTGTTCCTGACCCGCGCCGGCCGGCGCTGTCGACGCGCGACCTGACCGTCCGCTTCGGCGGCCACGTCGCGGTGAACGCGGTGACGGCGGACTTCTACCCCGGCACCCTGACCGTGATCGTCGGCCCCAACGGCGCCGGCAAGACCACGTATTTCAACCTGGTCTCGGGCCAGCTGGCGGCGACCGGGGGCACGGTCGCGCTGCACGGGCGCGACGTGACGCGCGACGGCGCGGCGCGCCGTACCCGCTTGGGCATCGGCCGCGCCTTCCAGCTGACCAACCTGTTCCCGCACCTGACCGTGGTCGAGAACGTGCGCCTGGCGGTGCAGAGCCGCGCCGGCATGGGCCTGAACTTCTTCTCGATCTGGTCGAGCCACAAGGAGCTGATCGCGCGCGCCGAACACTACCTGGAGCGGGTCGCCCTCATGCCCCGGCGCGACATGTTCGTCGGCGCCCTGTCGCACGGCGACCAGCGCAAGCTCGAAGTGGCGATCCTGCTGGCGCTCGAACCCTCGGTGATGATGTTCGACGAACCCACGGCCGGCATGAGCGTGGACGAGGTGCCCGTGGTGCTCGACCTGATCCGCCAGGTGAAGCAGGAACGCGACAAGACCGTGCTGCTGGTCGAGCACAAGATGGACGTGGTGCGCCAGCTGGCCGACCGCATCGTCGTGCTGCACAACGGCACGCTGGTGGCGGACGGCGATCCGCGCGAAGTGATGGAATCGAAGATCGTACAGGAAGCCTATCTTGGAACACCCGAACCCGAACATGCTCACGCCTGATCCGGCGCACGACGCTTGCCTGCTGCGGCTGTCCGGCGTGCACACCCACATCGGCCAGTACCACATCCTGCAGGGCGTCGACCTGGCGGTGCCGCGCGGCGAACTGGCCGTGCTGCTGGGCCGCAATGGCGCCGGCAAGACCACCACCCTGCGCACCATCATGGGCTGTTGGCGTGCCAGCGCCGGCAGCATCCACTTCGACGGCCGCGACATCACCCAACTGGCCACGCCCGACATCGCCCGCGCCGGCATCGCCTACGTGCCCGAGAACATGGCCGTATTTTCCGAACTGACGGTGCGCGAAAACATGGTGCTGGCCGCCCGCAACGGCCCGCTGGACGCGGCCCGCGTCGACTGGATCTGCGGCTTCTTCCCGGCCTTGCGCAAGTTCTGGAACCAGCCGGCCGGCAACCTGTCGGGCGGCCAGAAGCAGATGGTGGCGATCGCGCGCGCGATCGCCGAACCACGCAAGCTGCTGCTGGTCGACGAACCGACCAAGGGCCTGGCGCCGAGCATCGTGCAAAGCCTGATCGCCGCCTTTCGCGAACTCAAGGAGCGCGAGACCACGATCCTGCTGGTCGAGCAGAACTTCAACTTCGTGCGCTCGCTGGGCGACAGCGTCAGCGTGATGGACGACGGCCGCGTGGCCCATGCCGGCAAGATGGCGGCGCTGGCCGGCGACACCGCGCTGCAGCAGCGCCTGCTCGGGCTGTCGCTCGACTCCCACCAATAGGACCCGACATGAGTGCAATCCTCCCTGTTTCCAACACCGAGACGCAAGCCGATGCGCCCCTGCCGGCGGCCAGGCGCGACATCGCGCCGCTGCTGCTGGTGCCGGCCCTGATGCTGGCCATGCTGCCGCTGGTCGGCAGCTTCCCCACCTGGCTCACCCTCACCGTCGCCGGCCTGGCGATGGGCATGATGATCTTCATCATGGCCAGCGGCCTGACCCTCGTGTTCGGCCTGATGAGCGTGCTGAACTTCGGCCACGGCGCCTTCGTCGCCGTCGGGGCGTTCTCCGCCACGCTGGTCCTGCTGCCCATGCGCGGCTGGCTCGAGATGGACTCGCTCCTGATCAACCTGGGCGTGCTGGCCCTGGCCGTGACCCTCGCGATGGTCGTCACCGGCCTGTTGGGCTGGGCCTTCGAGCGCATCATCGTCAAGCCGGTCTATGGCCAGCACCTCAAGCAGATCCTGATCACGATGGGCGGCATGATCGTGGCCGAGCAGCTGATCCACGTGATCTGGGGCGCCGAGACGATCGCCTTGCCGCTGCCGACCGCGCTGCGCGGCGCGATCCTGATGGGCGATGCGGCAGTGGAAAAATACCGGCTGGTGGCGGTGGTGGTCGGGCTGGTGGTGTTCATCGCCATGTTCCTGGTGCTGAATCGCACCAAGGTCGGCCTGCTGGTGCGCGCCGGCGTCGAGAACGGCGAGATGGTCGAAGCCCTCGGCTACCGCATCCGGCGCCTGTTCGTGGCCGTGTTCGCGGCCGGCTCGGCGCTGGCAGGCCTGGGCGGCGTGATGTGGGGCCTGTACAAGGAAACGCTCACCGCCGCGATGGGCAGCGAGATCATGGTGATGATCTTCATCGTCATCATCATCGGCGGCCTGGGTTCGGTAGGCGGCTGCTTCATCGGCGCCCTCCTGATGGCGCTGGTGGCCAACTACGCCGGCTTCCTGGCGCCGAAGATCGCCCTGGTGTCGAGCATCATCCTGATGATCTCGGTCCTGCTGTGGCGTCCGGCCGGCCTGTATTCGACGTCGCGGAGCTGACCTTATGCTGCACAAACTTCTTTCCGGCGACCTGCCGCGCAGCCGCATCCTGACCGCGCTGCTGCTCGTGATCCTGCTGGGACTCCTGCTCGCGCCTTTCCTGTTTTCCGGCGCACGCCCGCTCAACACGGCGGCCACGATCTGCGTCTACATCGTGCTGGTGGCGTCCTACGACCTGCTGCTGGGGTACACCGGCATCGTCTCGTTTGCCCATACCATGTTCTATGGCATCGGCGCCTATGGCATCGGCCTGGCCCTGGCCCGCGTCGACGAACCCACCTGGGGCGTCATGGTGACGGGCCTGGTGCTGGCGCTGCTGCTGGCGCTGGCCCTGGCCCTGGTGGTCGGCCTGTTCGCGCTGCGCGTGCGCGCCATCTTCTACGCCATGATCACGCTGGCCGTTGCATCTTCGTTTGCGGTGCTGGCCTCGCAGCTGTCCGACCTGACCGGGGGCGAAGATGGCGTGACCTTCAGCGTGCCGGAGCTGCTGTCGCCCAGCTACCTGCTGTTCGAGAACGAGGTCTTCGGCCGCTACGTCGACGGCAAGGTGATCACCTATTACCTGGTGTTCGCCGGCAGCGTGCTGCTGTTCCTGTTCCTGCTGCGGCTGGTGAACTCGCCGTTCGGCCGCGTGCTGCAGGCGATCCGCGAGAACGAGTTCCGCGCCGAGGCGCTCGGCTACCGCACCATGGTCTACCGCATCTGGGCCAACTGCCTGGCCGCGCTGGTGGCGGCGCTGGCCGGCGCCCTGATGGCGCTGTGGCTGCGCTACGTGGGGCCCAAGACTTCGCTCGGCTTCGAAGTGATGACCGACATCCTGCTGATCGTCGTCATCGGCGGCATGGGCACCATGTATGGCGCGGTGATCGGCGCCACCCTGTTCATCCTGGCCCAGAACTACCTGAAGGAACTGATGGCGCACGGCTCGACGGCGCTCGAAGGCGTGCCGCTGCTGGCCGCCGCCCTGCATCCTGACCGCTGGCTGCTGTGGCTGGGCGTGCTGTTCATCCTGTCGATCTACTTCTTCCCGATCGGGATCGTCGGCAAGCTGCGCGTGCGGGCGTGGCTGGCGCGGCGCAAGATGGTATCTCCCGTGTCTTGAGACCTCTTCGGAGGTCTTTTTCCTGTCGCAGAGATATCGCGCCGGCGTCAGTCGCGGTTCGGGCGTGGTGGATCACTTGCGCTCGAAAATTCAGCCATCGGTGGACTCGTGGGGCGCCAACGCATGCCGCCCAGCAGGGTGTCCAGTCGTTGCTTGCTTTGTTCAAAAGGCGGTGGATGCTGCGTGATCTCGGTGGCGACCGCCCTGTTCACGGTATGCATTTCGACGAGAATGTAGGGCAAGACGTAAGTGCCCAGCCAGCCTCCATAACCTGTGAAGACATTGTAGATGTCGTATTTCTGGCCCTCCAATCCGGCTTGCAGGACGACGCCGCCTTGCGATGCGCTGAGTCCTCCCATTTTTACGGACTGGGGGCCGATGCGCTTGATGACCACCGGCCTGGCTTCATCCTCCCGCATTTGCGGCGGTGGGTTGATGCTCGCATGTGCCAACGCGTGTAGCAGCGGCGCTTTCGATCGGCGAGGGTGCACGGTGCCTGTTTCAATGGTGTAGAGCACGCCTGGAGCGTCGGGGAAACGCAAGGACTGCTTGAATTCGACGACGGTCCTGCCGTCGTCTGGAATGAAGCCATAGGGGATACATACGCCTGGTTCGGTCGGAATCTCGTGCAAGGCACGTGGCCTGAATGACTTGAGCATGGCGGAGAAATCACGCCTGTGAGCTTCCTTGGCGGCTGGCGTATCCATCTTGACCGTTGATTCGAATATGTATATGTAGTCTCCCCGCGTCAGGTAGGCGCGATAATTCGAATATTTGGTCATATAAATACCCCCTTCGAGCGTGCTGGTCCAATAGCCGTAGCTGGCGGGTACGCCCGGGTCGAACGGTTCAAATTTCTCGCGCATCTCCTCAATGGACTTTTGCCACATCTGAATAAATTCTTCCCGTTGTTTCACCTCTCTACGCAAGCTTTCAGCATCTTTGTTCTCCCGCCTCTGCTCATCGATATATCTGCGCGATCTTTCTATCAATTCCCTTAAATTCGCTTCTCGTGCTGGCGGGGTTATATCAAATATTTTCTCTTTACTGCTCCCACTCACCGACCCAATCACGGCAATATACGTATTACCGAAACGCAATGTATCGCCAGAACTGCGAACATTATTACTAAATGACCTCCCCCAAAATCCGCTACCATGCGGAACGTTATAGTATACTGGCCACTCGATTTTGTTTTTCACCTCGAATACGAGACGACCCAAGCATTCTGATTCAAGACCAGCGACGGGCCGATAATTCGGCGCAGTAACTTCTAGCACTCTTTTAGCATCAGGTATTCGAGATGGCACTGCATCTTCGCCATCGACTTGCATTGGTGGCGTCTGATTCGACTTTGCATCGCAGGCAGACGTCAGGGCAATCACCAGCGAAACCGCGACGCTATTCGACCAGAACAGGAAAAAATGCTCCTTGCGAAGCCATGCCCTG
Organism: Massilia sp. UYP32; assembly: GCF_050434365.1. Lineage (NCBI taxonomy): Bacteria > Pseudomonadati > Pseudomonadota > Betaproteobacteria > Burkholderiales > Oxalobacteraceae > Massilia > Massilia sp. UYP32. The sequence continues at coordinate 11,654 of NZ_JBNDIK010000020.1, read as the reverse complement.
GGCGCACGAACAATAAGAACGCCCATCTGATCCATCCTAACTCCATTTTTCAAGTTTCGCATTTTCAGCCTCACCTATTCCAGCAAATGCATGTCCATCATCTTCAGACCTTCTCTCATCAGCAAGGATAGTCAAATTCATACCTGACGAATTACTCTCAGAATCCGTCCAAGACATTGGCAATGCAACGATAAATCCTTTGACGCCTATAGGATCCGTCTCGATAGTTCGCGATTTTGCATTCCATGACGAAGGCTTATCCATCACATTATCCAGCCTCCAGAAGCGCTCATTAAATGGCATATGCGCGTCTAACCTTCGCGTAGACCTATTCCATGTCGACCAAATCGAACTGGATCCCCCATCCACGTGCGGCAGAAAGGGAAATGCTTTTTTATATGCTAAAGCGTTAGCATATGAGACATGTTGGACAGCCTTCCAACTCTCCATGGCAGCGGGCTTATCAATAACGTTCTCCAGGTCGCGTGCAGGTTGGCTCCCAGCCATGAAACCAAACAGCTTCCTCCACAACTGCACTCTCAGCCTATGAACATTGGCACTTACCAGATCTTGATGCACACCGTCCAAGCTGATCTTCACCTGCTCATCATCACGCAGGATGACTGCGAGTTCCGAATCCCTGTCTCCAAGTTGACTACGATCATTAATATTGGCACTCCCCAGAACTGCCACCCTGTCGTCGACAATCAGCAACTTAGAATGCACGTAAATCTGTTCCGTTACGGGCCGTTGCCCTAAACTTTGCCAGCTTCGAAGATTCAGCATGGTCAAATAAGGTCTCCAGGATTCTTTAGCAGCATCTATAACATTATCAATTTCATATTTTTCAACCTCCGCGACCGCATCTTTTCTGCTAATTTTCCTTTCTTTGCACAACATAGCTCCAATTACTGCACGTCGAATCCTATTCACCAGACTGTGACTTCCCGCGACAATCGACTGCATGGTCAAATGTACCTGCGTCATGATATTCAGGGTATCCAATGTGCCCTCAGGGTGAAAAGGAAGTACCATATACACATGGAATGGGCGCCCGTCATAGATCGCATTCTCTATTCGACAAGCCAGCGCTTCACCGATCGGATTCAAGACTGCTTTCTGCGATGACCCTATTGATTGTGTTGCTTTTATTGCAGCGATATTTTTTAGCACCGCCTTCAAATCTCTTAGAAAAGCCGCTCCCTTCCCATTCCCATCCTTCATCACGGCATCGATCTGCGACCAGCGTATTGCAGCTGGTATATCACCAGGCGCGACCTCGTGGATTTCCAGGCGCTTTGCATATTTCTCATAGTCTGCCAAGGCTGTAACATCGGTCAGCGTGGCCATTGGCGAATTCTTTTTATCTTTTTCGCCGATTAGCTGATCAACCCCATAAGCCGATTGGAAGAACTGCCCTTCTATATAAATGAACTTCTGCGCACCATGAATTGCAGTCAGCATCGCCTTCAGACAATCATTCTGCGCATGTCCATGGTGTTTTTTTGCGGCCCCCGATGGCGCCGCATTCGACTCATCACGCAGCATCGCCACCGGCGCACTACGCAACACCTGCACCCAGCTCTTCCCCGGTCTGGGCTGCGCCGTCCTGGGCGGCGGCGCGGGTAGCCGCGGTATGCGAATACGTGCCGACGGCTTCAACCCGAATACAGCAAACAACGCACTGACATCCCGGGAAACAGCCGCGTGCGATCGTTCATAACGGCATGCGATGCCGTTCCAGCGCTGCACGAAATTCCTGGCCAGGTCGCTGACCGCCGGACCACTGATCGACGAATGGACATCGTGCCAGGGCATGCGCGGCTGCCCGGACGAGAGCGTCTTTCCGCTGGCAGGAACCACCTTGCCCAACGTTTTCAGGTTGGTGTACCGCCCTTTGGAAGTGTCGGCAAGGTTGCTCAGGTGCGTAAGCGTCGCGATCGTGAACGCCTCGATGAGCTCGACGCTGCCTTTCCACAGTCCCGCCGGTAACTGGTCCAGACTCGCGTTGTTCAGCCACGCCAGCAGCACCGCTGGCGCATTTGCCGCATGCGCCCCGCCGGTTTCCCGCAGCCACTCGAGCTTGCCATTCAGTTCCTGGTCCAGGCGCCGATAAGCCCAGCGCGCGGCGTCCTGGGCCGCGTCCACGGGAACATCCTGGAGCTTGCGCACGAACTCTGGCATCAAATCGCCTGTTGCCCACCAGTCGCTGACCACCTTGTGGGTCCGCGCCAGCGTATCGCCGACCGAACCGATCGCATCCTGCGCCATGGCGAGCGGTTTCGCGGGGGCCGACGTGATGAAGGTGCCGGTGCCGCCTACTCTCCCGTGAAAACAGGCGCAGAACAGTTCGGCGCGCGTCAGGTATTTCGTTTGCTCCACCTTCGACAGCGTATGAATTGGCGGAATACAGGGGTTATACAACTCGCTCCCGGTCCGTCCCTCCGCGGCGAGCGAGAAACGCCCATCGTCGCGCCTTCCGTATGCCAGATCGATACCTCCGACAAACGCCCGCTGCTCGTCGATGACCACGAGCTTTTGATGGTGCGAGAAACCGATGCCGAGGCCACCAGACATATCGCTCTGCGCGATCGCAGGCAGGGCAAAGGCACGCGCCGGCGGCGGCAGTCCCGCGTTGAGCTGGAAGACCACCAGCATCGTCTCGAAGTCGCCGGTATCGACACCAACCTTCGGCGACAGCCACGGCATCACATACACGCGCAGCGCAGGATTCGAATCGATCGCCTTCTCCAGGCATTGAAACAGCGTCTTCCCGCCAGCCAGCTCGACATCGAAGTTCACCTGCCAGCCAGCAATATAGATCGACTTCCTCGCGCCTGCGATCGCCGCGGCGACGGCATTGAAATACTCTTCGCCGGTGACATAGAAATCCACCTTGTTTCCATGCGACGGCTCGGAAAACACGCTTCCCCAGGACAGCCCCGGATGCTTTTCAACCGGTACGCCGTCCGAGATGAAGCACCCGGGGGCAGAGGTCGCCGCAGCAATCGCTTTACCATCGCGAGAAACCAACTGCGATATGTGCTTGTTGCTCATCGCCAATCCGCTCCAATTCAGCCGAAACAAGTCGATTCATTTCTTTACTTTGGGGAAGATGCCGTTCGTGGCAGCCGCTTCGAATGCTTCTTTCGCATAACGCGCTTGCGGCAGGGCGCCATCCGCGAGCACCGATGCATGAAGATCCAGACTGAAATCCGCTGCGTGTAGGGCTTGCAGCAGCTTCTGCTTCTCGTCCCATTCGGGCGATTCCGTCTGCACATCGATGCGGACGACATGGCCGGGATAGACGAGCCAGGTACCGTCGGGATGCGCGGCATACGCTGCCGCGAGCTCCTCTTGGGCATCCGTTGTCAGCACCACGTTTCCATCGTCATCGGTAAGCCCTTCCGCCACCAATCGGTCGTCATCGATGAACGCAAGGCCGTCAGGCTTTTCGCCCGCCACGATCTTCCATGGCGTGCTCCCCAGCGCATGGCCGTTCGGTCCGGGCGTATCGGCCAGGCGCATATTGAACTGCAGCGGTCGTTCAGCAAGCGCCGAGCGCGGCAGCTTCGGCACCGGATAATTCAGGTTCTGCGGCCCGGACAGGCTTTTTTTTCCAGCGTGGACCCTGAGGGTTCCAGGGCATTGCACCGTGATGTTGCCGCCGCCGATCGTGACGCTCGCGCCGTCCGCGGTCGACAGGCTGATGGACTTCGCCGCCGCCCAGTCGACATGCGCATTGGCGCTGATGAGATTGATCTCGTCACGCGCCTGCACCGTCATTTCATCGCCTTGCGCCTGGATCTCGACGCAGTCCCGTGCCGAGACCAATTCCAATCCCGCACCGTCCTTGTCCGACGCCACCGCGCCCGCCAGCACGCCCATCGCCTGCCCGGAATGGATGCGGCTCGTCCCTCCGGTGACGAACTGGGTGTCCTGGCCGCTCGTCAAACTGCTGGTCTCGCCCGCAAGCAGCTGGATATCTTGCCCGGCGGCGGCGCCCAGGCCGTCCCGCGCCACCACCATGATGAGCGGATCGGCCATGTGCGGCGGCTTTCCATCGCCCGGTGCGGCAGGGTGGGCGTCCCCCGATGCCGATTTCAGCATCGCCGCGAGTGGCGCCGACTCAGCGCTCAACACACTCATGCCAGGTTTCGAGGCGCCGAGATGCGCAGCCAGACCAACCGTGAGATGCCTCGTCGCAGCGGCATTGAACGCCTGAACCGATTTCACCGCCTGCTGCAGCAATCCGATGCCTGCCGTGTTCTCGCCGGCCGGATCGCGCCGGCCCGCGCCGTGCTCGATCCTGTAGCTCGACACCAGCAAGCCGGCGCCGGCGCGCACCGCACCGTAGGCATCGGTGCGTAGTTCCGCTCCCAGCCCGCGAAAACTGCCACGGTAATTGTCGGCGGTATGGATCAGGTGGCCAAGATTCAGTTCGCTCGCCGCATGGGTACACCTCAATTGCACCCGCCCTTGAGCGTCCGTATCGTCGAACAGCAACTGGCTATAGCCCGAGCCGCCGAACTCCTTGCTGCGCAGGCCCCACTGGGCGGCGCCGTTGCGATGGCCGCCCGGGTCGCCGGATGCCCCGTGCCATACCGGACTGTTGCCGCCTGCCAGATTACCTTGCGCCGAACGCGCATGATCGTGGGCACGCTCGAAGACCGCAGCCGTGTGCGACGCGTCGCGCCGTCCTCCAGGCGTCGGTGCAGTGCCGCCTTCCCCCTGGCCGTTGTACAGCGCGCCGACGATGACCGGCCGGTCGATATCGTTTTCCAGGAACTGGACAAGCACTTCCTGGCCGATGCGGGGCAGGAACTGGAAACCCATGCCGTCGCCGCTCGAGCGCTGCGCCACCCGCACCCAGCAACTCGCATCGCCATTTTCCTGCCAGTGAAACCGGATACGTACGCGGCCAAGCCGGTCGCAATACAGTTCATCCGCACCGTTCGGCGTATCTCGGCCGTCAGGACCGACGACAATCGCACTTTGCGCGCCGGACGCCGTCGGTTTCGCCTGGCTGCGTCCATCGCTGCCAGGCAGCTGCGGACGCCACGGAAACTGCACCGGCACCGCTTCGAACCAGTTGGCGTAGCCCAGTTCGAGCGCCGTTGCGACGCTCAGGGCCAGGTCGTCCGGCAGGTCGCCGCGCACGAGTTCCTGCAGCAATTCGGGAACCGGGCCAAACAGCTCGGCGAGCGCATCGCGGGCGGGCGAAGGCAGATTGTTCACGCCGATGCTCAGCGCGCGCAAGACCACGAATGTCGGCGCAGGTCCCGTTTGCCGGCGCGGCAAGCCGGTGACGGTCAGCCGCGTACCTGCCCGCAGCGTACGGATAGTCGAGCGGCCGCTCCACATCCGTGCACGCGCTTCCCGTCCCTCCATCTGGAGGTCCGCGTAGCGGGTCGCCTGCTCCAGGTTCGCATACGCATACTGGCCGGGAGCATCGAACGATTCGAGCTCGGGCAGCCGGCGCGACCGCTCGATACGGGAAGGGGAACTCGCAGCGGTGACCAGGCGCGATTTATAGTCAGGGCCAAGCACGGTGGTAAGCGAAACGTGGAGGCGGCGCTCTTCCACCAGCGCCTGCACCGTGTCGCGCTCTTCCACCGAATGCGCGCCGTGGTAGCGCACGCCTCGCTCGAATGCGCTGCTGGGATCTTCCGGCACCGCGCTTGCCTGGCTACTGTCCGCAAACAGCACCACGCCGGGACCGTCCTCGGCCTGCTCGATGCGCCAGCACAGCCCTTCCTCGGCAAGCAGCCTGCGCACGAAGTCGAGATCGGATTCCCGGTATTGACAACAGTAGCTGCGCGCGACGGCCCGCGCCATGAACGGCCCGGTATCGGCACTCCAGCGCCAGCGTGCCAGTGGCCGGTAGGCCGAGAAGACGGCGTCGATGATCTCGATCACGGTCTTGTCCTGCCATACGCGGCAGTTTCGGGCCTGATCGAGACGCCGGAGCCACGCCGATATCCGCAGGCGGTAGCGCGTAAAGCCGCCGTCGCTGCCAAGTATCGCAGCTTCGCCGATCTCGCCCGCGAAACAGGTGCGCGTGCCGTCGGCCAGGCTGATGTCCAGGCTGGCCCGTTGCCCAATCAGGGTCGCCGGCACGATATACGTGCTGGTGGACAATGCGATCACATCGCGTGTCCCGAGTCCCTGCACCGCGTCATCGCCAAAAAAGGCTTCGACCAGGAGCACGTCGCTTCTCTGCGCCAAACGGTCGTCTTCGAGCGTCAGCGCGTAAAGCCTGGTTTCGCTGGAAAAATGTGCCAGCGTGGAAGTGAGTTCGTGTGCCAAGGCCTGGGTCGTCCATGCAGTGAGGAAAGCGACAGCTATCAAGATATCGCAGCAGAAACTCGGCGAGCATCTCTTTCCGGTGCGATTGCGGCGCATCAATGACGATCTCCCTCCACGTCCACCTACGCGATTGCCGCATCCGAGCCGCAGCGTCTCGCGTATCTGTATGCGGGACGGGTCACCCTGATTCATTGCATCGACGAATGGATGAACGAGCGATGGAAGATGCAGAGAAAAATCCTGATCGTGTGGACGGCTTCAGGGTGCGCCACGACACGTCGGTCGAGGCCGTCGACCAGTCCAGCCGACGCTGCGAAGTCGTCTTCATCGGCAACGCCGCCCACGCCGCCTCGCCCGTTGCGCCGCCGGGCCACCGGCCCGGTGCGCACGCCATTCGGCCGGGCTTCACGGGCGGTATTGCAATTTCCTTTCAGCATCGACTTGCAAAATTGCAAGCGCTTTCGTCAAGTTCCATCGCTGCATTTGAGGGGCGCCGCACACTCCGTTCGATGTTCTGAACACACATCAATATCTCGACCGTTGCCATTTTTATCATTAACTAAGAATGGCCTCGTCGTCAGCCAGCGCGAGGAATCCCATCCCTCTGGCCCCTGAACAACCACACCATGAAAAGACTCCAACTCCTGATCGCGACAGCGGCTGTCACCGCGGCCGCGTCCTCGCCGCTGGCCGCCCAGGCCAACGTCGAGGTGCTCAACGAGGGCTTCGCCAACCTGGCCGGCCTTACCGACTGGAACCTCGTCAACCACAGCAGCCCGGCCGGTATCGGCTGGTTCCAGGGTAATCCCGACGTCTTCGGCGCCCAGTCCGGCCCGGCCAACTCCTACGCCGCCGCCAACTTCCTCGGCGCCGCCAACGGCATGGGCATCGTCGACAACTGGCTGATCACGCCCACGCTCACGCTCAGCGGTCTCACCACGCTGTCGTTCTTCACCAACCGCGAGCTGGCCGACGGCTTCGACGACCTGATCGAGGTGCGCTTCAGTTCCGGCAGCGGGACCGATGTGGCCGGCTTCGACACCTTGCTTGCCTCCATCGGCGGCGACGATGCCTTCCCCGCCGCATGGCAGCAATGGAGCGCCAACCTGGCGGTCGAAGGAGAAGGACGCTTCGCCTTCCGCTACTTCGGCAACCCCGCCACGCTCAGCTACGTCGGCCTCGACACCGTACAGGTGGTCACCGCCGTGCCGGAGCCGGGCGGCCTGCTGCTTCTGGCGTCCGGCCTGGGCGTGCTTGGCCTGATGCGGCGCCGCGAGCGTCAATGAGTTCCTGGAGATATCCCATGCGATCCACTGTCCACCTTCCCGCCATGCTCGCCCTGCTCGTGGGCGCGTCCCATCCGGCTGCCTGGGCCACGCCCCAGGCCGGCGCCAGCCAGGGCATGACCGTCGTGCGCGACGCCGATACCGGCGAGCTGCGCGCGCCGACCAGCGCCGAACGGCAGGCGCTGCAGACCGCGGCGCCGGCTTCGGCCGCCACCAGCCGCCAATCCCCGCCCACCGTGGTGACCGGTCCCGACGGCCGGCGCAACGCCCAGCTGGGCGAAAGCCGCCTCGTCTACTCGGTGGTCACGCGCGGCCCCGATGGCAAGCTCGACCAAACCTGCGTCCACGGCGCGCATGCGGCCGAACGCATCGTCAACGGCGTCGCACCCGCCCACGAGAAAGGCCGCCATGATCACCGCTAATTCGTTCGCGCGCCTCGCCGCCGTCGTGCTGCTCGCGGCCGCCAGCCTGGCCAATATCGCCGGCGCCCGCGCCGCCACCATCGTGATCGTCAACCAGAACGGGGCCGGGATCGGCTTCAACGATGCCACCCCGGTCGAGCCGGTAGGCGGCAATCCCGGCACCACCCTGGGCCAACAGCGCCTGATCGCCTTCCAGCACGCGGCCGACCTGTGGGGTGCGACGCTGGACAGCGATATCCCGATCCGCATCGGCGCCGCCTTCGTGCCGCTCAGCTGCACCGTCACCAGCGCCGTCCTCGGCTCCGCCGGCGCGCCGTCGGTGTGGGCCGACTTCCCCAATGCGCCGCGCACCGACACCTGGTATCCGCCGGCGCTCACGGCCAAGCTGGTCGGCGTCGACCTGACGCCGCCGAGCCAGCAGCACATCATCGCGCGCTTCAATTCGCTGCTCGGCCTGTATCCGAACTGCGTGCCCGGCCTCACCTTCTACCTCGGCCTGGACAACAACGCGGGCGACCAGATCGACCTGGTCACCGTGCTGCTGCACGAGATGGCGCATGGCCTCGGCTTCCAGACCTATACCGACGACGCGACCGGGGAAGAAATCCAGGGCACGCCCTCGATCTGGGATCATTACCTGCTCGACAACCGCAGCGGCCGCACCTGGGTGCAGATGACGGATGCCGAGCGCGCGGCATCGGCGGTCGCCTGGCGCGGCCTGTCCTGGAACGGCGCCAACGTCACCGCGGCCGCACCAAGCGTGCTGGCGCGCGCTGCATTGATGACGATCAGCGGTCCTTCCGCCTCCAGCGCGGCCGGCGTGTATGCGGTGGGCACCGCCAGCTTCGGCCCTCCGGTGGGCGCCACGCCCGTCAGCGGCCAGCTGATGCCGATCATCGACCAGGCCGGCGGCGCCGGCCTGGCCTGCGCCCCACTCAGCACCGTCAATGCGCTGGCGGTACGCGGCAATATCGCCCTGGTCGACCGCGGCAATTGCGACTACGTGGTCAAGGCGCGCAACGTCCAGGCGGCGGGCGCCATCGGCCTGGTGGTGGCCGATAACGTCCCGGGCGAAGTGGCCGGCCTGCCGGGCCTCGATCCGGGCATCACGATTCCCGCGCTGCGCATCACCCAGGCCGACGGCCAGAAGCTCAAGTCCGCCCTGCAGACCCGCTCGCGCACCCGCTCGGGCGTGGTGGCGCAGTTCTCGGTCGATCCGCTGCGCCTCGCCGGGGCCGACGAGGCCGGCCGCGTCCTGCTGTACACGCCGAGCGTCAACGCACCCGGCTCCTCGGTCTCGCACTACACGACCGAAGCCACGCCGAACCAGCTGATGGAACCGGCGATCAACGACGACCTGACGCACGAGGTGGCGCCCCCGCACGACCTCACGCTGCCGCTGCTGTACGACATCGGCTGGTGAACCGGAACGTCCGGCGCCGCGCTCGGGCGCCGGACGCGCGGCAAATAAAAAGGCCGGCCACCCTCGCGGGCGCCGGCCTATGAAGAAGAACCTCAGGCTCAGGCCTGGGCGCCCTTCTTGTACGCTTCCACGCCATTGACCAGCTCGGCCTTGGCCTCATCGATGCCGGCCCAGCCTTCGATCTTGACCCACTTGCCCGGTTCCAGATCCTTGTAGTGCTCGAAGAAGTGCTGGATCTGCTTGAGGCGCAGCTCTTCCAGGTCTTCCAGCGACTGGATTTTCTTGTACATCGGCAGCACTTTTTCGACCGGCACCGCGATCACCTTGGCATCGCCGCCGCCGTCATCGGTCATCTTCAGCACGCCCAGCGCGCGGCAGCGCACCACCACGCCCGGCGGCAGCGGGAACGGGGTGATGACCAGCACGTCGCATGGATCGCCGTCGTCGGCGATGGTCTGCGGCACGTAGCCGTAGTTGCACGGATAGTGCATGGCCGTACCCATGAAACGGTCGACGAAGATCGCGCCGCTGTCCTTGTCGACCTCGTACTTGACCGGATCGGCGTTCATCGGGATTTCGATGATGACGTTGAAGTCGTTCGGCACGTCTTTGCCGGCTGGGACGTTATTCAGGCTCATGGATGGTCCTTGGTTGCTGGAGAGTCAATAATAGGCCGTCATTATAGCGAAACAGGCATCGCCTGTGCGGTGCGGCAGCGGTCAATGGTGTCGTCATCGGTCGGAGCGGTGTGACTGCATTGCCGCTTGTCGACTCTTTCTTCCACCATCCTCTCGCTGCAGATTGGTGCACCACGAAAACCGGCTTGTGCTTTCCGTTTTTATTGGTTCGAATATCCGAATTAACCACACATTTTTTGCAGAAATCTTACTTCTAAGCATTTTTCTTTGCATCATGTGGCGGTCCATGAGAGAGTTTCTTGTTATTGAAATCCAGCAAATTTCCCAAGCCATCCTCCGTAAATACGGATTTGCTGATTTTCACGTCTTTCTCAAACAATATCGGAGCGTCTCATGAGTACAAGAACAGCAACCGTCCCGCCTGGCAATGGTGAAATCGCCTTCATCGATACGTCCATCGCCGGCTACCAGACGCTCCTGGATGGCTTGCGAGAGGGTGTGGAGGCAGTGCTGATCGACGGCGCCCACGATGGCGTGGCGCAAATCGCCGCGGCGCTGGCCGGCCGCAGCGGGATCGAGGCAGTCCACATATTTAGCCATGGGGCGGCCGGCGTTCTGCAACTGGGCGCGACGCGCCTCACCGAATCCAGCCTTGCCGAACATGCGGCCGACCTGGACGTGCTGCGCAGCACGCTGGCAGAGGGCGCCGATCTGCTGCTCTATGGCTGCGATGTTGCTGCCGGCACGGTGGGTGAAAGCTTTTTGCATGCCCTGTCGGTGGCGACCGGAGCCGACGTAGCCGGCTCCATCGATCCGAGCGGCAGCGCGCTGTTGGGCGGTGATTGGGAACTGGAAGCGGATACCGGCAACATTGAAACACATTCGGCGCTGACGAAGCTTGGTTCGGCCACTTTTGGCGGTCTGCTCGGCATAAGCAGCGAAGACTTCGATTCTCTGGGACCTGGCAACATTTTCGGAAAGGCCATCACTGCGGGAGACTGGACCTTTTCATCTGATGTCGACACCGATTTGGCTATCGCGAGCAGCGCCCCGGAAGAGTTTCCCACATATCTGAACATCGATGAGAACGATCCAAACGACCGTGCCGTCGCCCTCAACTACCAACAACTTCTCGGACCGCAGGAATTCCGAATGAAGTCGACGGACGGCACGAATTTCAGCCTTGAATCCTTCAAGATTGGACAAAGCCCGGAATCACCATCGACGGTTACCATCGTCGCATACACGGACAGTGGCTTAAAAGTGCCTGGGGTCGCGATCGACCTTGCTAACTCGTCTTCCAATGGCGGTATTACCTATTCAATGAACGCCAACGATATCAATGGGCGTTACGGTACGTTGACCTTCGGCTCGGCGTACGCGGACATCGATGAGATCCGCTTCATCGTTAGCGAAGGTGCAAATCTATTTCTCGACAATATTACGGTAAGCCCGGTAGCAGTGGATGAGACGGAGCCCCGGGACCTGTCAGAAATTCTGTGTGCGGGGCCAGAATTCAGAGTTAGATAATTGCGTTCGTGAAGCGCTCGCCGAACATGATAGCGAACTGGTTGGC